>CAMLNH010000229.1 GCA_946481355.1 uncultured Curvibacter sp. | reverse complement strand
TCATCGTGAAGAACCAGGGCACCATCTTCCTCGGCGGCCCGCCCCTGGTGAAGGCCGCCACGGGCGAGGTGGTGACGGCCGAAGACCTGGGCGGTGGCGACGTGCACACGCGCCTCTCGGGGGTGGCCGACCACCTGGCGCAGAACGACCTGCACGCGCTGGCCCTGGCGCGCGCTTCGGTGAAGAACCTCAATCTGCGCAAGGACGTGCAGACCACGCTGACCGAGCCCGTGCCGCCGCGCTACCCGGCCGAAGAACTCTACGGTGTGATCCCCACCGACACACGCAAGCCCTTCGACGTGCGCGAGATCATCGCGCGCCTCGTCGACGGTTCCGAGTTCGACGAGTTCAAGGCCCGTTACGGCACGACCCTGGTCACAGGCTTTGCGCGCATCGAGGGCATGCCCGTGGGCATCATCGCCAACAACGGCATCCTGTTCAGCGAGTCTGCGCTCAAGGGCGCGCACTTCATCGAGCTCTGCTGCCAGCGCAAGATCCCCCTGGTCTTCCTGCAGAACATCACCGGGTTCATGGTGGGTCGCAAGTACGAAAACGAGGGCATCGCCCGCAATGGAGCCAAGATGGTGACCGCTGTCTCCACAGCCCAGGTGCCCAAGTTCACCGTCATCATCGGCGGCAGCTTTGGCGCCGGCAACTACGGCATGTGCGGCCGCGCCTTCGGCCCGCGCTTCCTCTGGATGTGGCCCAACGCGCGCATCAGCGTGATGGGTGGTGAGCAGGCCGCCAGCGTGCTGGCCACCGTCAAGCGCGACGGCATCGAGGGCAAGGGTGGCGCCTGGAGTGCACAGGAGGAAGAAGCCTTCAAGGCCCCGATCCGCCAGCAGTACGAAGACCAGGGCCACCCCTACTACGCCTCTGCCCGCCTGTGGGACGACGGCATCATCGACCCGGCCGACACGCGCCGCGTGCTGGCCCTGGGCTTGAGCGCGGCGCTCAACGCACCTGTCCCCGAGACGAAATTCGGCGTTTTCAGGATGTGAGGAGGCCCCCTGCCAGAATGCGGGCCCCCCTGTAGAAAACGACATCGAATTGAACGCAGCAGATCTATCTTCCGACTGGGTCGCGCGCAGCCTGCGCAGCGTCTGGCACCCCTGCACGCAGATGCAGCACCATGAGACCGTGCCGCTGATCCCGGTCAGCCATGGTCGCGGGCCCTGGCTGGTCGACGTGCAGGGCCGTGAATACCTGGACGCCATCAGTTCCTGGTGGGTCAATCTTTTTGGCCACGCCAATCCGCGTATCAACGCGGCGCTGAAAGACCAGCTCGACAGGCTGGAGCACGCCATGCTGGCCGGCTTCACGCACGCGCCCGTGGTGGAGTTGTCCGAGCGACTGTCGGCATTGACCGGTGGGGTGCTCGGTCATTGCTTCTATGCCTCCGACGGTGCCTCGGCCGTGGAGATCGCGCTCAAGATGAGTTTCCACACTTGGCGCAACAGCGGCCAGACGCAGAAACAGGAATTCGTCTGCCTCTCCGGCAGTTACCACGGTGAAACCATCGGTGCGCTGGCCGTGACAGACGTGGCCCTGTTCCGTGATGCCTACGGCCCGCTGATCCAGCGCGCCCATGTGGTGGCTTCACCCGATGCGCGCCAGGCTCGCGAGGGGGAAACATCGGCTGACGTGGCGCGCCGTGCCGCCGCCGCGTTGGAGACCCTGCTGCAGGAACGTGCGGGCAAGGTGGCCGCCGTCATCGTCGAGCCCCTGGTGCAGTGCGCTACCGGCATGGCCATGCACGACCCCGAGTACCTGCGCCGGGTGCGTGCCCTGTGTGACCAGTACCAGGTCCACCTGATCGCCGACGAGATCGCCGTGGGCTGCGGGCGCACCGGCAGTTTCTTTGCCTGCGAGCAGGCCGACATCTGGCCCGACTTCCTCTGTCTGTCCAAGGGCATCAGCGGCGGCTATCTGCCGCTGTCTCTGGTGATGACACGCGACCGCATCTACCAGGCTTTCTACGACCCGGACCTCACGCGCGGTTTCCTGCATTCGCATTCCTACACCGGCAATCCCCTGGCCTGCCGCGCGGCCCTGGCCACGCTGGATATCTTCAAGCAAGACGATGTACTCGCCGCGAACCGCGTGAAGGCCCGGCGCCTCACCCAGGCCCTGGCGCTGCTGGAGCAGGACGCGCGTGTGCGACACGTGCGCCAGCGCGGCATGATCTGGGCCTTCGACGCCGTGATCGACGACGCGCAGCAGGCGGCCACTTTCTCGCGCCGCTTCTTCACCGCCGCCCTGCAGCGCGGCCTGCTGCTGCGCCCCATCGGCCGTACCGTCTACCTGATGCCACCCTATGTGCTGGACGACGCAGAGATCGCTCAACTTGCGCAGCGCACACATGCCACCTTCGAGGAGGTGATGTCGTGAATTTCCAGCTGATTGACGGCTTGCAGGCGCAGATCGAGCAGCTCGACGCGCAGGGCTTGCGCCGCCGCCGCCGTACGGCCGAGTCGGCCTGTGCCCCGCAGGTCACGGTGGATGGCCGCCCCGTGCTGAGCTTCAACAGCAACGACTACCTGGGCCTGGCGGCCGACCCGCGCATCGCGGCGGCCCTGCAGGAAGGCGTGCGCCTCTACGGTGCGGGCAGCGGGGCCTCGCACCTGGTCAGTGGGCACTCGAAGGCCCATGAAGAACTGGAAGAGCGGCTCGCTGATTTCGAGGCGCCGCACCTGGTTCAAGCCCGAGCCCTTTACCTCAGCACGGGGTACATGGCCAATCTGGCCGTGCTCACGGCCCTGGCCGCCGCCACGCCGGGCGAGGCCGAGATCTTTTCCGACACGCTCAATCACGCTTCCATCATCGACGGCACGCGCCTGGCGCGTGCCAAGGTCACGGTCTACGCCCACAGTGATGTGGTCGCGCTCGAGCAGGCCCTGGCGGCCAGCGCAGCCAAAAACAAGATCGTCGTGACCGACAGCGTCTTCAGCATGGACGGCGATATCGCACCGTTGCCGCAGATACTGGCGCTGTGCGAACGCTTCAGTGCCTGGCTGGTGGTGGACGACGCGCACGGCTTCGGTGTGCTCGGTGAGCACGGCCGTGGCGCGCTGGAGCATTTCGGTCTGAAATCCCCGCAACTGGTCTATATGGGCACGCTGGGCAAGGCCGCGGGCGTCAGCGGGGCCTTCGTGGCCGCGCACGCCACCGTGATCGACTGGCTGGTGCAGCGCGCACGCCCCTACATCTACACCACGGCCGCCGCGCCTGCGCTGGCCCATGCCCTGCTCACGAGCGTGGACCTGATCGACAGCCGCGAAGGCCAGCAGCGCCGCGCCCAGCTGGAGCTGCTGCAGCACCAGCTGAGCGGGATGCCGCTGTGCGCAGGGTGGAAACACCTGGCTTCGGCCACGCCTATCCAGCCGCTGATCATCGGTGGCAATGCCGAGGTGCTGGCCGCGGCTCAGGCCCTGCTGGAGCAGGGACTCTGGGTCTCGGCCATCCGCGCGCCCACCGTGCCCGTGGGCACGGCGCGCCTGCGCATCACGCTCTCGGCCGCGCATACCCATGAGGACGTGGCGCGTTTGCTGGACGCGTTGCAGTCCCTAGCGAAAGAATCCTGAATGTCTGCTTTTTCCTGCTTCGTCACCGGCACCGACACCGAGATCGGCAAGACCCTGATCAGCGGTGCGCTGCTGCACGCCCTGGGGCAGGCCGGCGTGCGCGCGGCCGGCATGAAGCCCATCGCCGCCGGTGCAGAAATGCGCGATGGCGCGTTGCGCAACGAGGATGTGGATTTTCTCTACGAGGCCGCACCACTCAAGCTGCCGTGCGAACTCACCACGCCCTATCTCTTCCGCACGCCGGCCGCTCCGCACATTGCCGCGGCGCTGGAGTACCAGCCCATCGAACCTCGCCGGATCCTCGCGGCTTACGAGCAGGTGCGGGCCCGGGCCGAGGCTGTGGTGGTGGAAGGCGTCGGGGGCTGGCGTGTGCCGCTGACCAACAGCTACGACACCTCGGATCTGGCGCGTCAGCTGGGTCTGCCCGTGATCCTGGTCGTGGGCCTGCGTCTGGGCTGCATCAACCATGCCCTGCTGACGGCCGAGGCCATTGCCGCGCGCGGCCTCAAGCTCGCGGGCTGGGTGGCCAACACGGTGGACCCGGCCATGGGCCATGCCGAGGGCAATGTGGACGCCATCGCAGCACGCCTGAGTGCACCCCTGCTGGGCGTGGTGCCCCGACTCGAACACGCTTCCGCCGCGGCCGCGGCGGCTTATCTGGACCTCGGAAAGGTGAAGACCGATGTTTAAGAAAATCCTCATTGCCAATCGCGGGGAGATTGCCTGTCGGGTGGCTGCTACCGCGCGCCGCCTTGGCATCCGTACTGTGGCTGTCTACTCCGACGCCGACGCGCACGCCAAGCACGTGGCCGTCTGCGACGAGGCCGTGCGCATCGGTGGCAGCGCACCGGCCGAGAGTTACCTGCGATGGGAACGCATCATCGAGGCTGCGAAGGCCACGGGTGCCCAGGCCATCCACCCAGGCTACGGCTTCCTCAGCGAAAACGAGGCTTTCGCCGATGCCTGTGCGCAGGCGGGGCTGGTCTTCATCGGCCCGCCGGCCAGTGCCATCCAGGCCATGGGCCTCAAGGCCGAGTCCAAGCGCCTGATGGAAAAGGCCGGTGTGCCCCTGGTGCCGGGCTACCACGACGCGGATCAGGACCCGCAGCTGCTGCAGCGCGAGGCCGACCGCATCGGCTACCCCGTGCTCATCAAGGCCAGCG
>CAMLNH010000228.1 GCA_946481355.1 uncultured Curvibacter sp. | reverse complement strand
GCCTTCTTGTTGATGAAGAACTCGAGCTCGGCGCCACCTTCCCACCAGCCGGGGTAGTAGTAGAACGGGGCCACCTTGTTGAAGCCCAACTTCTGGTCGTCGTAGGGGCCGACGAATTCGGTCGCATCCAGCGTGCCCTTTTCGAGGGCCTGGTAGACCTCGCCGGCCGGCATGTTCTGCGCCACCACACCGAGCTTGGCCATGGTCTCGCCGAACAGGCCGCCGCCCAGACGCATCTTCAGACCCTTGAGGTCCTTGACGCTCTTGATCTCCTTGCGGTACCAGCCACCCATCTGGGTGCCGGTGTTGCCGGCGCTGCGGCTCTTGATGTTGTACTGGTCAAGGAACTCGTCGAACAGCTTGCGGCCGTTGCCGTGCTCCATCCAGGCGTCCATCTGGCGTGCGCTCAGGCCGAAGGGCACGGCGCAGCCGAAGGCGAAGATGGGGCTCTTGCCGGTGAAGTAGTAGGGCGCGGTCTGCGCCATCTCGATGGTGCCGTTCTGCAGCGCGTCCACCACGCCGAAGGCGGGCATCAGCTCTCCGGCCGGATGCACCGAGACTTCGAATTTGCCGCCGGACAGGGCCTTGACGGTCTGCGAGAACTTCTCGGCGCTGCCGAAGATGGTGTCCAGCGACTTGGGGAAGCTGGAAGCCAGGCGCCAGCGCACGGCGGCCTGGGCCTGCACGGCGGGGGCGACACCGGCGGCGAGAACGCCGGCGATACCGGCCTGCTTGATGAGGGAACGACGATCCATTGTCCTAGACTCCTTGGTATGGCTCATCCCGCGTAGACACAGAGCGGGGAGCCTTCGAGTTTAGCCTCTGGGGCAGGCGCGCCCCTAGGTAGTAGCCACAGACGCCCCGCCCTCCCCGCGCCAGTGACGACGCGGGAAACTTTTGGGGTACCATTCATCGCACCAGGGAGCGTCCGCAAGGCTTCGACGGTTGAGTCGCGGCCCCTGGGCATCCACCATCCCGGGCCTCAGATGACCACCGTCGTTTTTGCAGATCTGGTCGGCAGCACCAGCCTCTTCGAACAGCTAGGAGACGAAGCAGCATCCCGGTTCGTCACCCAGCTCGTGGGCATGCTCAGCGAGGTGTTCGGCGAGCACCAGGGCCGTGTGATCAAGGTGCTGGGCGACGGCCTCTTCGTGGTCTTCGAACAGGAGGGACAGGCCCTGGCGGCCTGCATCCACGTGCAGAACCATCTGCGGGAGCACCCGGTGCGCCCCGGCGGCAGCGGTGCGCCGGTGGAACTGCAGATCGGCATCGACAGCGGCGAGGTGGTGGAGATCGAGGGCGACTGTTTCGGCGACACCGTCAACTCCGCCGCCCGGCTGGCCGATCTGGCCGGCGCCTCGCAGATCCTCACGACCCAGAGCGTCTGGGATGCCGTCTTTCCCGTGCAGCGCACCGCATTGCGCAGCATGGGCCCCATGTACCTGCGCGGCAAGACCGAGTCCAGCCACGTCTACCGCGTCGAATGGCAGACCGGCCAGGACGGCGAGGCCACCATGATCGGCCGCTCGGCCGCCCTGCCCCAGGGCGAGGAGTGGCTGGAGCTGAGTTTCGGCGAGCAGCAGCTGCGCCTGGACGCCAAGACCGGCAAGGTCTCGCTGGGCCGGGCCACCGACGCCGCGCTGCAGATCAACGACCCGCGCGTCTCACGCCTGCACGCCACGCTGGAATGGCGCGGCGGCCAGTTTGTGGTGGCGGATGCGTCGAGCTTCGGCACCTGGGTCTACCTGGGCAACCAGAGCGAGGCCATCGTGCTGCGGCGCACCGAATGTGCCCTGGTAGGCAGCGGCAGCATCGTGCCGGGCTGCGCCCGCGTGGACGAGAACGCGCCCTTGATCGCCTTCACCGTCAAGACCCGGGGCGGCAGCGCATGAGCCAGAAGAAACTCGGACGCTACGAACTGGTCCGCGTCCTGGGCAAGGGCGCCATGGGTCTGGTCTACGAAGGCCGCGACCCCAATCTGGACCGGCGCGTAGCCATCAAGACCATCAAGGTCGAGAACCTCACGGACGAGGAGGCCGCCGAGTACGAGATCCGCTTCCGCACCGAGGCACGCTCCGCGGCGCGGCTGCAGCACCCGCATATCGTCAGCGTCTACGACTCCGACCGCGACGGCGACATCGCCTACCTGGTCATGGAGTTCATCCAGGGCCAGGACCTCAAGCACCACCTCGACCGCGGTCAGCGCTACACGCTGCGCCAGGCCGTGAGCATCATGAGCGACCTGCTGGCCGCGCTGGACTACGCGCACCAGCAGGGCGTGGTGCACCGCGACATCAAGCCGGCCAACCTGCTGATCGAGGCCGACGGCCGCGTCAAGCTCACCGACTTCGGCGTCGCACGCATCCAGGACTCGGGCGAGGCCACGCGCACCAAGGGCACCATGGTGGGCACGCTCAAGTACATGTCACCCGAGCAGGTGCACGGCCTGCCCATCGACGCGCGCTCGGATCTGTTCTCGGCCGGCATCGTGCTCTACCAGTTGCTGACCGGCACCCGGCCCTTCGACGGCACGGGCGACTACGACATCATCCAGAAGATCGTCGGGCAGGCGCCACCGGCGCCAACCGGCATCAACCCGCAGTTGCCGGCAGCCATCGACGAGGTCATCACGCGGGCCCTGGCCAAGTTGCGCGAGGACCGCTACGCCAGCGCGCAGGATTTCAGCGCCGCCCTGCAGGCTGCCGCCGGCCTGGCCACCGATCCCACGATCACCCCGCCGCGCAGCAGCGCGCGCACCCCTGAGAGCTCGACCTGGACCTCGACCATGATCAAGGGCGAGTCGCTGGTGAGCACGAGTTCGGGCACCTCTGGCAGCATCTCCGCCCTGCCCGGCTCGACCGTGACGCAGGAGGTCGAGCTGCTCTACTGGAAGGAGATCAAGGACTCGCTGGAGATCGAGGACTTCCGCGAATTCCTGCTCAAGTTCCCCACGGGCATCTATGCCGACTTGGCCCGCCGGCGCATCAAGCGCCTGCTGCACCCCAACGGGGAGCCCGGCGCCTCGCGCTCGGGCACCGGCACGCGCCTGAGCGTGGCCACGCCCGCGGGCCCGGACGATCCGACGATGAAGATCGCACCGAGCAACGCGCCGGACCCGGCACAGGACGAGGAAGCCACGCGCATGCTGCCGCCGCGCACCACGACGGAGCAAGCGCCCGCAGAGACGACGGGCGCCAGCGCAGCGCAGAGGCAGACACGCAAGGTCTGGATGCTGGGCGGTGCCGCCGCCGTGGTGGTGCTGGCATTGGGCGGCATCTATCTCGGCAGCTCGGGTTCCTCGGCCCCTGCGCCCTCAGGCGCCACCCCGCAGGACACGGCGGCCGACAGCACGCCCCCCCGGGCCGAAGGCGCCAAGGACAGGGCTGCGTCCGCCAGCCAGACCCAGCCGGTGCAGCCTGCCAAGGCCAAGCCCAGGACGACGACCGCCGAGTCCACGCCCCCCGCCAAGGCGTCGTCACCGGCGGCCAGCCCTCTGCTGGTGCCGCAGCCCAAGCCCGCGGTGACGCCCAGCGAACCGCGCGCCGCCAGCCGCTCCGGCCCGGCCGCCCAGGACCCGGAAAAAGCCTGTGAAGGGCGTGTGCTGTTCAGCTACCTCAATTGCCTGAAGGAACAGTGCGCCAAGCCCGCGTTTGCGCAGCACCCCGTATGCGTGGAGCGCCGCGAGATGGAACAGCGCAACGTGCAGCCCTCGCTGTAGGGCGGGCGCTGCGGCCCGGACGGCTCAACCGACCACTTTGAGTGCAGGCTTGCCCTGGGCCGTCAGCGCAGGGTAGCGCTGTTCGATCGCGGCCTGGATGCCGGCCGCATCCAGCCCCTGCAAGGCCAGCAGACGGGCCGGGTCGCCATGCTCGATGAAGACGTCGGGCAGGCCCAGCTGCAACACGGGCTTGAGCACGCCTGCGGCCTGCAAGGCCTCCAGCACGGCGCTGCCCGCACCGCCCATGACGGCTCCCTCTTCCAGCGTGACCAGGGCCTCGTGCGAAGCTGCGACCCGGAGCAGCAGCTCGGTGTCCAGCGGCTTGGCCCAACGCATGTTGACCACCGTGGCGCCCAGCTTCTCGGCCGCGGCGAGCGCGGGATAGAGCAAGGTGCCGAAGGCCAGGATGGCCAGACCCTTGCCTTCGCGCCGCACCTCGCCCTTGCCATAGGGCAGGCCCGCGAGGCCGGCCTCGGGTGCCACGCCCACGCCGGCGCCACGCGGGTAGCGCACGGCCACCGGGTGGTTCTGCTCGAAGGCCGTGCTCAGCAGTTGGCGGCATTCGCGCTCGTCAGCCGGACAGGCCACGGCCAGGTTGGGAATGCAGCGCAGGTAGGGAATGTCGTAGTTGCCCGCATGCGTGGCGCCGTCGGCGCCCACCAAGCCTGCGCGGTCGAGCGCGAAGACCACGGGCAGGTTCTGCAGCGCCACATCGTGGATCAACTGGTCGTAGCCGCGCTGCAGGAAGGTGGAGTAGATGGCCACCACGGGCTTGAGGCCCTCGCAGGCCAGACCGGCAGCCAGCGTGACGGCATGCTGCTCGGCAATGCCCACGTCGTAGTAGCGGCCAGGGAAACGCTGGTGGAACTCCACCATGCCCGAGCCCTCGCGCATGGCGGGCGTGATGCCGACAAGACGCACATCCTGCTCGGCCATGTCGCAGAGCCAGTGGCCGAAGACCTGGGTGAAGGTCTGCTTGGGCGGCGTGGCGGGTTTTTGCAGGCCCACGGCCGGGTCGAACTTGCCCGGGCCGTGGTAGGCCACGGGATCGG
>CAMLNH010000227.1 GCA_946481355.1 uncultured Curvibacter sp. | reverse complement strand
GACGCCAAGAGCCCCTACACCGGCGGCCACTGCGCGCGCGTGCCCGAGCTCACCAAGATGCTGGCGCGTGCAGCCTGCGCGCAGACCGATGGGCCGTTTGCCGACTTTGCGCTCAGCGAACAGGCTTGGGAGGCTGTGCACGTGGCTGCCTGGCTGCACGACTGCGGCAAGGTCACGACGCCCGAGTACGTGGTGGACAAGTCGACCAAGCTGGAGACGCTCTACGACCGCATCCACGAGGTGCGCATGCGTTTCGAGGTGCTCAAGCGCGACGCAGTGATCGCCATGCACGAGGCTGTGGCTGCGGGGCGGTCCGCGGCCCAGGCGCGCGCCGAGATGGCGCAGGCCTGCCGTGCGCTGGACGAGGACTACGCCTTTGTCGCGGCCTGCAACGAGGGCGGTGAATACCTGTCGCCCGAGAAGCAGGAGCGGCTCAAGACCATCGCGCAGCGCACCTGGCTGCGCACGCTCGATGACCGGCTGGGCATCTCGCACGAGGAACGTACGCGCAAGGCGCGCGAGCCCGCGCCTCCACTACCCGTGGCCGAGCCTTTGCTGGCCGACCGCGCAGAGCACCGTATCGAGCGCAATCCGCAGGACCAGCTGGCCCCCGACAACCCCTGGGGCTTCAAGGTTCAGGTGCCCGAGCTGCTTTACAACCGTGGCGAGCTCTACAACCTGCTGGTCTCGCGAGGCACCCTCTCGGCCGAGGAGCGCTACAAGATCAACGAGCACATGGTGCAGACCATCAAGATGCTCACGCGTCTGCCGTTTCCCAAACACCTGCGCAACGTGCCCGAGATCGCGGGCGGGCACCACGAGAAGATGGACGGCACAGGCTATCCCCGGCGCCTGCGGCGCGAGGACATGAGTCCGGTGGCGCGCATGATGGCCATCGCCGACATCTTCGAGGCGCTGACCGCCGTGGACCGGCCCTACAAGCAGGGCAAGACCCTGTCCGAGGCGCTCAGGATCATGGCCGCCATGCGCAAGGACCAGCACATCGACCCCGAGCTTTTCGAGCTCTTCCTGCGCTCGGGCGTCTACAGGGAATACGCGGAACGCTACATGCAGGCCGCGCTGATCGACACCATCGACATCGAGGACTATCTGACATGAGTACACGACCCTTCAAGGTGCTGGGCATCCAGCAGATCGCCATCGGCGGCCCCGACAAGACCCGGCTGCAAAAGCTCTGGGTCGAGATGCTGGGCCTGCAGGTCACGGGCACCTTCCGCAGCGAGCGCGAGAACGTGGACGAGGACATCTGTGCCATGGGCCGCGGCGTGCATGCGGTGGAGGTGGATCTGATGCAGCCGCTGGACCCGGAGAAAAAGCCGGCCGTGCACACCACACCGCTCAACCATGTGGGCCTGTGGATCGACGATCTGCCCCGGGCTGTCGAATGGCTCACGGCGCAGGGCGTGCGTTTAGCACCCGGCGGTATCCGCAGAGGAGCGGCCGGTCACGACATCTGCTTCCTGCATCCCAAGTCGAACGATGAATTTCCGATCGCAGGCGAGGGCGTGCTGATCGAACTCGTGCAGGCGCCACCCGAGGTGGTGGCTGGACTTTCTTGATAGGTGCAAACCCCGTAAGGTACCTTTCAGGCCCATCCCTATACTGGTGCGCACAACATCGAGGTGCGACAAGGATGTCGCAGACCCTACTGGAATGGATACGTCATGGGATTCCTGAACCGTGTGCTCGGCCCTGGCATCTGGCTGATGCGCCGTCTGCCGCTGGCGGGCAAGCTGCTGGTCTTGCTGGGGGTGGTGCTGCTCGCGCTGGGCATCGACCATCTCTGGGGCTTGGCCGGCGGGCTGGTGGCGCTGGCGTTGTTGGTCTATCTGATGCTGGCCTTCTACCTCAGCTTCATGGCTGACCTGCGCCGTGTGATGCGGGTGATGGAGCAGACTGCGCACGGCAATCTGCGGGAGCGGTTGGAATTGCAGGGGCGCGACGAAGTGGCGGCCATGGCCCGCGCACTGCAGACCATGGTGGGCAGCCTTTCGGGCATGGTGGCCAGCATCCGCAGCAACTCGGCCCTGGTGGCGCACGCGGGCCAGAGCCTGGCGGCCGGCAATCGTGAACTGTCCGATCGCACCGAGCAGCAGGCCGCCAATCTGGAGCAGACCTCGGCCAGCGTGCAGGAACTGTCCAGCACCGTGCAGGGCAATGCGGGCATCACGCAACAGGCCAACAGCCGCGCGGCCCAGGTGCGCGATGTGGCCGACCGTGGCGCCCAGGCCATGGCCGAGGCCGTGCGCACCGTGGAGGCCAGCCAGGGCAGCGCGCAGCGCATGAACGAGATCATCGGCGTGATCGATGGCCTCTCTTTCCAGACCAACATCCTGGCGCTCAATGCCGCGGTGGAGGCCGCGCGTGCGGGCGAGGCCGGGCGCGGCTTTGCCGTGGTGGCGGCCGAGGTGCGTACGCTGGCGCAGCGCAGCGCCGAGTCGGCCAAGGAGATCCGTCAGCTCATCAACACCTCCTCAACCCAGGTCACGACGAGCGTGCAGCAGATCCGCGCCGCAGGCAGCAGCATCGGCGAGATCGTCTCGGGCATCCGCGGCGTGGCCGAAAGCATGTCCAGCATATCGGTGTCCAGCGCCGAGCAGAGCACGGCACTCAACGAGATCACCGCAGCCATCCGCCAGCTTGACGAGATCACGCAACGCAACGCGGCCATGGTGGAGCATGCGGTGGAGCAGGCCGTCAAGCTGGAGCAGCGCGCCTCCACGCTGGCCGAGGCTGTGGCCGCCTTCCGCCTGCAGCAGGGCACGGCCGACGAGGCCCTGGCCCTGGTGCGCAAAGCCGTGCGCTACCGGCAGCAGACCACGCGCGAGGGTTTCGTGCGCGATCTGACCAACCCGGCCCAAGGCTTCCACGATCGCGACATGTACATCTTCGCGCTGGACCGCGCGGGGCATTACGTGGCCTTCGGCGGCAACCCGGCCAAGGTGGGCACGCGCGTGCAGGACATCCCGGGTATCGACGGCCAGGGCCTGCTCGAAGCCATCGTGTCCCAGGCCGAGCGCGAGCCGGGCTGGGTGGAATACGACATCACCAACCCCACCACGGGTGTGGTGCAGACCAAGATGTCCTATGTGCTGCAGGTCGACGACCTGTACGTGGGCTGCGGCGTCTACAAGAACCTCGTCGCTGCCTGAGCCCGGGGTTCAGACGCCGCCTTCGCGGCGCGCGCGGGCACGGGCCAGCGCAGCTTCGATGACCGCGCGCTTTCTGTCCAGCACGGCCGGGTCGGTGTGCTGGCTGTGGGCCGGCAGATCGGCCAGCTTGGCCTGAGCCTTGGCTTCGAGCCGCAGCGCATGCTCGGCCTCATCGCGCTGCAGGCGCAGCACATGGAAGTCGTAGCGCTGGCGCGCCGTGTTGGCCTGCTGCGGCGACCAGGCGGCCCAGCCCGTGCGCTCGCCGCTCACGTTCTCCATGCGGATGCAGTCCACCGGGCAGACCGGGATGCAGAGCTCGCAGCCCGTGCAATAGACGTCGATCACCGTGTGCATGCGCTTGTTGGCACCGAGGATCGCGTCCGTGGGGCAGACCTTGAGGCAGAGCGTGCAGCCTATGCACCAGTCTTCGTCGATCACGGCCACCGTCATCGGGCCTTCGGCACCGAATTCGGGGTTGAGCGGCTGCACGGGCTGTCCTGTCAGGGCGGCCAGGCGGGCCACGCCCTCGGCGCCGCCGGGCGGGCACTGGTTGATGGCGGCCTTGCCGTCGGTGATCGCCTGCGCGTAGGCCGCGCAGTCCGGGTAGCCGCAGCGCGTGCACTGAGTCTGGGGCAGGGCGGCTAGGATCTGGGCAGCAGTCGCGGGCATGGCAGCCCGATTATCCTGCGTTGCTCAGACGGCGGATCTGGCGGTCTTGCGACTGCCGGCCTTGACCGGCTTGTTGTGGTCGCGAATGAAGTCGCGCACCTCAGGGTAGACCAAGTCGCGCCAGCGACGGCCAGAGAAGATGCCGTAGTGGCCCGCGCCCTGGACTTCGTAGTGGCGCTGTCTGTTGGCCGGCACGCCGGCGCACAGATCGTGCACGGCCCGGGTCTGGCCCGAGCCCGAGATGTCGTCGAGCTCGCCCTCGACCGAGAGCAGGGCCGTGGTCTGGATGTCCTGCGGGCGTACGCGTTCGGCCTGTCCGTCCGCGTTCTTCACATCCCAGGTTCCGTGAACCAAGCTGTAGTCCTGGAACACGGTCTTGATCGTCTCCAGGTAGTAGTCCGCGTCCATGTCGAGCACGGCGTTGTACTCGTCGTAGAACTGACGGTGCGCCTCGGCGCTGGCGTCGTCACCCTTGATCAGGTGTTCGAAGTAGTCGTAATGGCTCTGCGCGTGGTGTTCGGGGTTCATGGCCACGAAGCCCGTATGCTGCAGAAAACCGGGGTAGACCCTGCGCCCCGCGCCGGGGTAGTTGCTGGGCACGCGGTAGATCACGTTGTGCTCGAACCAGCTGTGGCTCTTGGTCATGGCCAGGTTGTTGACGGCCGTGGGCGACTTGCGCGCGTCGATGGGGCCGCCCATCATGGTCGTGGACAGGGGCGTGGTCTCGCCCCGGCTGGCCATCAGCGAGATGGCGGCCAGCACGGGCACCGTGGGCTGGCACACGCTCATGACGTGGCAGTTGCCGTACTCGTGCTGGATGTGGCGGATGAATTCCTGCACGTAGTTGACGTAGTCGTCGAGGTGAAACTCGCCCTGGGCCAGCGGCACCATGCGCGCGTTCTTCCAGTCGGTGATGTAGACCTTGTGGTCCTTGAGCATGG
>CAMLNH010000226.1 GCA_946481355.1 uncultured Curvibacter sp. | reverse complement strand
TGGCCGTGGCGCTCGATTCGACGATCTCCTGGATGGTCTTCATGCCGGCCCAGACGCCCGCATACCGGCTCATCGCAAAGGCATGCAGCCCCAAATCCAGGATCTCCTGCACCGAGGCCGGGAAAAACACGGGCAGGCCGCAGGCCTTGAAGATGTGGTCGCTCTGATGTGCGGCCGTGCTGCTCTTGGCCACGTGGTCGTCGCCGGCCACGGCGATCACGCCGCCCCAAGGGGTCGTGCCCGCGTTGTTGGCGTGCTTGAAGACATCGGACGTGCGGTCCACACCCGGGCCCTTGCCATACCAGATGCCGAAGACCCCGTCGAAGCGGTTGCTGCCCGGCGGCGCAAAACCCAGCTGCTGCGTGCCCCAGAGCGCCGTGGCGGCCAGCTCCTCGTTGACGCCGGGCTGGAACACGATGTTCTGCGCCTGCAGGTACTTCTTGGCGTTCCACAGGGCCTGGTCATAACTGCCCAGGGGCGAACCACGGTAGCCGCTGATGAAACCTGCCGTGTTCTTGCCAGCCATCTGGTCGCGTTGACGCTGCAGCATGGGCAGCTTGACCAGGGCCTGCACCCCGCTCATGAAGGCACGCCCGTGGTCCAGGCTGTACTTGTCGTCCAGGGTGACGGTTTCCAGCGCCTGGCGGATGGATGCGGGCAGGGGAGCGTTCATGCGGGCTTGTCTCCAGGCTCGTGGCCTTGTTGTATCTGAGGGATGGCTCGGAGGCAGTGTAGGCCGCATGTGCTGATAAGTCTTTGCTTTCTTTGCCTGATTAACTGTGGTTTTTGAAAGGAAATTGCTGGAAAATCAGCGAAATGGAAACACTGGACAAGTTCGATCTCGCTATCCTGCAAGAACTGCAGGCCGAGGCCCGCCTTACCAACGCCGAACTGGCCTCGCGTGTGGGCCTGTCGCCCGCGCCCTGCTGGCGCCGCGTGCGCGCGCTGGAAACCGCGGGCTATATCAAGGGTTATCACGCCGAGATCGACCGCCACAAGATCGGCCTGGGTGTGCTGGCCTTTGTACGCCTGGACGCCGAGCGCAACACGGGCGACGCCACCCGCGTGCTCGAAGAAGCCGTGCGCGCCCTGCCCGAGGTCGTGGCCTGCCACTACATCAGCGGCACCGGCACCTTCGAGCTGCAGGTGGTGGCACAGGACCTGGACAGCTTCTCCAGCTTCGCCCTGCAGCGCCTCATCAACCTGCCCAACGTCAAGGACCTGCACACCAGTTTTTCGCTGGGCGAAGTCAAGGCCAGCCCCACCCTGCCCTTGGGCCATCTGCTGACACAGCCGCCTGCGCCGGCCTCTGCCCCGAAACGCATCCGCCGGAGCACCCGATGAATCACCGCCGTTTCTGCATCCTTCTGCTGCTGGCCCTGCCGGCGCTGCTCTCAGCCCAGACCGTGGTGACGCCCGCCCCGCTGCCTCTGCGCAATCTGCTGATCGAGGTGCGTCAGGACGATGGGCGTAGCAGCAACAACGAACGCGTGGCCGCCGATGTGAACGCACGCGTGCAGCCCGGGCGCAGCGAGGTGGATGTGGCCATCGAAGCCCGCCGCCGCGAGAGCAGCCGTAGCGGCAGCGCCCAGCAGCAGGTGTTGGTGCTCAATGGTCGCCCCACCGCCATCAGCCTGGGGACCGCGGTGCCGCTGCGCCTGCGGCAGTTCATCGTGCAGAACGGCATCCGCCGCAGCCTGCCGGGCACGGTCTGGGTCCAGGCCGGCACGGGCTTCACGGCCACGCCGGTCTGGGAAGGCGGCGACACGGTCTACCTGGAACTGGTCGCCACCCAGGGCCGCCAGCCCCTGGGCCCGCAAGCCAGCACCTCTACCACCCTGCTGCTGCCCCTGGACGAATGGACCACGATCGCCGACAGCGAGGACATGCAGGACAACCGTCAGAACGCCGCCGGTCTGGGCGGCGGTGGACGCGAGACCCGCAGCAGCAGCCAGAGCCTGCGCGTGCAGGTGCGTGTCAGCGTACGCTGAACAAGATCGGCAAGATCAGCGCGGCCAGAGCACCCACAGCCGCAGCGGCTGCTTGAGCCGGCCGGCAATCGCCGAAGCCTCGGGGCCCGTGCCCACAAAGTAATCCGCCCGTACCGCGCCGACGATGGCGCTGCCCGTGTCCTGGGCCAGCACCAGGCGCTGCAGCTGCAGCTGCGGGCCGGCCGAGGCCAGCCACACGGGTGTTCCGTAGGGAATGCTGCCCGGGTCCACCGCGATGGAGCGGCCCGCCGTCAGCGGCACGCCCTGGGCACCGCGCGGGCCCACGGCAGTCTCGCTCTCGGGCAGGGGCTGTTCCTGGAAGAAGGTCACGCGCGGGTTGGCCCACAGCATCTCCTGCACCCGACCGGGGTTCTGCGCCACCCACTGGCGGATCGAAGGCCAGGACGCGTCGCGCACCTCGCGGCGCTGCTGCAGCCAGCCGCCCACGCTGCGGTAGGGCTGGTCATTGGTGCCGGCGTAGCCGATGCGCACCATGCGCTGGCGGCCATCGGGCTCGGTGATGAGCAGACGGCCCGAGCCCTGGATCTGCAGGTTGAGCGCGGCCACCGGGTCGGCCAGCCAGGCAATCTCGCGGCCCTTGAGCGCGGCCTGGACTTCGGGCAGGGTCTCCATCTCCTGGCGGCTGTACCAGGGCTTGCGCTGGTGCAGCAGGGCCGGCGGTCGATACAGGGGCACGTTGTAGCGTGCATCGGGCAGACGCGAGGCCTCGACCACCGGCTCGTAGTAGCCGGTCAGCAGGCCCACCGGCTCGCTCTGGTGTGTCTCCACGCGGTAAGGCTGCAGGCGTTCCAGCATCCAGCTTCGACGCTGCTCGTCTGTGCCTTGATTCAAGCGACGCACGTCGGCGCACAAGGCGGCGAAGGTCGGGCCGGGGCGCTCGCAGCTGCGCAGCCAGGCACCCCAGGCCTCACCCAGCGGGTCGGTGCCCAGGCCGGGCAGCTCGGCCCAGGCCACGGGGGTCCAGCGGCTGCGCGTCTGCTGCAGCACGGTGCTGCTCGCAGGTGTGGTCGGGTATGCCGACGCGGTGCCGGTGTCAGCCCCGGCCTGTTCGACGGCAATCGTGGGGCCACCGGTCGCGGGCACAGGTTCTGGCAGGGGCACACTGCCGCAACCGGCCAGCGTTCCTACAATGACGAGACTGAAGGCAAGAAGTAGTCGTTGGAGTCGTTTCATGTGGTTGATTTTCCTCGAAGCCCTCGGGGCCCTGCTGCTGCTGGTGCTCATCGTCTGGTGGACCATGTTCTCGGGTCGCCGCAAGGGCGAACTGGACGATGGCGCGCCCGAGCAGACAACGCGGCCCGCGGACACGGACGACCGGGCCTAGACCTCACGCAGCAGGTTGGCCAGCTCGACGGCCGACTTGACTTCCATCTTGTCGAACACGCGTGCACGGTGCACTTCCACCGTGCGCACGCTGATGTCGAGCTGGTCGGCGATGCGCTTGTTGGGCAGGCCTTCGATGACCAGCTGCATGACGGCACGCTCACGCTCGGTCAGTTCGGCCAGACGCTGGCGCAGGCGCTCACGCACCTGCTGGGCTTGCACCACGGTGGCTGACTGGGCCAGCGCCTGCTCCACACGATCGACCAGGGCGTTGTCGGAAAAAGGTTTCTCGCAGAAATCGAAGGCGCCGCGCTTGACCATGCTGACCGCCGTGGGCACGTCGGCGTGCCCCGTGAGAAAGATCACAGGCAGCGCCTGGTGCAGACCGCGCTCGACCAGACGCTCGAACAGTGCCAGCCCGCTCATGCCCGGCATGCGCACATCGAGCAGCAGACAGGCGGGCCGTGTCGGCAGGCGTGCGCCCTCGATCTGCCCCAGAAAGGCCTCGGCGCTCTCGAAGGCCTGGCTGCCCAGGCGGCGTGAACGCAACAGCCAAGCCAGGGCGTCACGCACGCTGGCGTCGTCGTCGACGATGTAGACCGAGGCATCGATGGCGGGTTGCATGGTGCGATGTTATGTCATGCCGCCGGACCCGCCGGCAAGGTGAAGACGAAGACCGTGCCCTGGGGTGGATTCGATTCGAAGGTCAGGGTGCCGCCGTGCTGTTCGATCACGGTGCGGCACAGGCTCAGGCCCAGGCCCATACCCTCGGCCTTGGTGGTGAAGAAAGGCGTGAAGAGCTGCTCGGCCACCTCGGGCGCGATGCCCGGGCCGAGGTCCGCCACGGAGAACGCGATCCAGCGCGCATCGGCTGGCGAGCGCCGCACCTCCAGCGTGAGCACCCGGCGACGGATCTCGGGCTGGTCCATGGCCTGCATGCCGTTGCGCGCCAGGTTGAGCAGCACCTGCTCGACCATGGTGCGGTCACAGAGCACCGTGGGCAGGTCGTGGGCCAGCCGGATCTGCACCTGCACGCCGAGCTTGCGCGCCTGCAGATTGACCAGGGGCAGGATGGCGTCGAGCAGCAGGCGCGGCGCGATCACCTCGCGTGCCTGGTCGCGCCGGCGCACGAAGTCGTGCACGCTCTTGATCACCTTGCCCGCGCGCTCGGCCTGCTCGGCGATGCGGTACATGGCCAGGCGGATGTCGGCCGGGCTGTGCGCGCCCTGGTCCAGCAGGTTCTGTGTGCCGGTGGCATAGCTCGCGATGGCCGCCAGCGGCTGGTTGAGCTCGTGGCTCAGCAGCGAGGCCATCTCGCCCACCATGGCCAGGCGCGCCGTGGCCTGCAGGCGCTCCTGGCTGGCGCGCGAGAGCTCCTCGATACGGCGCTGCTCACGGATGTCGAGGAAGGCGCTCATCCAGCCGGTCTGCACGCCCTGGGCATTGATCAGCGGCGC
>CAMLNH010000225.1 GCA_946481355.1 uncultured Curvibacter sp. | reverse complement strand
CGAGGCTCTTCAGGCTTATCCTCCGCCTCGCGGCCCAAGCGCCATGCTGGCGTCGGCCCGCTCAGCTCAAACGTTAGACATATGGAAATAGCCATACAGTGGTGCCGGTCCAAATCCGGGGAGGAATTCCCCGTCGCTGTGCCAGTCGGTGATACCGATCAAGGCATGGAGGAGTTAGTCTCCCTTGTTGATGTCGGGCGGCATGAACTCATTCTTTCTGAAATAACCATAGGTCAATGGCGTCAAGGATAGTCGACTTGCCACTGTCTCCTGGACCAATGAGTCAGTTGATACTTGGTGAAGGCGCCCAATCGAGCGTCTTGATCGAGCGGAAGTTGCGGATTTCCAGCCGTCGGATGCGCGCCATGTCCCTCCCAAGGTCGCATGCAATATGCCACCAAGTATCCATTCTTTTTGTCAGCTTGGTTCGCCGCGCCAACCGCTGCAGGGCCTACTGACAAAGAGGCTTTGACGCCCGCTGGGGGCGTGGCGGATCGCAAAGCGGCCCTTAGTGGATGACCGCAATCAGCCTTATGCAGACGTTGGCATCTACGTCTGTGACATGAGTTTCTGGCCAGCATTCAATAGTCAGCTCACCCCAGCGCTGGCTGCCAGCACTGCCGCCTGCACGCGCGTGCTCACGGCCAGCTTGCGCAGCACGTGCTGCACATGGATCTTGACCGTGGTTTCGGCGATGCCGAGTTCGGTGCCGATCTCCTTGTTGCTGGCGCCGCGCGCGATGCCGCGCAGGATCTCGCGTTCGCGCGGCGACAGCGGCCCCAGCAGGGCGGCAGCCGGGCTGGGCGGCGGGGTGGGAGTGTCGCCGCGCAGCGCAGAGACGAGCTTGCCCGTCATCTCGGCGGCTACCACGTGCTCGCCGCGCATGGCGCGGGTGATGGCGGCGCTCAAGGCCTCGCCCTCGATGGTCTTGAGCAGGTAGCCGGCAGCGCCGCCACGGAGCGCAGCGGCCAGGTCCTGTTCATCCTCGCTCACGGTGAGCATGAGCACCCTGGCGCCGGGGGCGGCTTCGCGCAGGCCGGGCAGGGCGTCCACACCGCGCACGCCGGGCAGGTGGTTGTCGAGCAGGATCAGGTCGGGTTGCAGTTCCTGCGCGCGGCGCTGGGCTTCGCCAGCATCGGCGGCGTCGCCCACCACCTCCAGCTGCGGCTCGCGCGCGAGCAGGGCCATGAGGCCGCGGCGAAAGAGGGTGTGGTCGTCGACCACGAGGATGCGGATGCGTTCAGACATGTTCGGCGGGGGCGGCATGTGGCGCGGCGGCGCTGGTGGCTATGGAGGGTAGGGTGAGCACGACGGAGGTGCCGCGGCCGGGGTGGGAAAAAAGCTCGACCTGGGCGCCGATGCGTTCGGCGCGCTCGCGCATGATGCGCAGGCCCACATGGCTGTCGTCCACACCCGGGGCCTCGGGGTCGAAGCCGGCGCCGTCGTCACGCACTTCGAAGCGCCAGGCAGGCTGCTGCTGCACGTCGAGCCAGACGCGGCTGGCGCGGGCGTGCTTGCGGACGTTGGACAGGGCTTCCTGCACGATGTGCAGCACCTGGATCTGCAGGTCCGGCGCCAGCGGCATGCCCTGGCCCTGCATCTGCAGGCGGGCCGGCAGGCCACTTTGCAACTCGAACTTGTGCAGGGTGGCGGTGAGTGCGGTCTCGATGTCTTCGGTGTTGGTGCGGGTGCGGAAATGCAGCAGCAGCTCGCGCACATCGCCATAACTTTCGCGTACGCCGGTGTCGATCTCCTCCAGCACGCGGGCCATGGCCGCGCGCTCGCCGGACTGCAGGGCATCGTGCATGAGCTGTACCTGGATGCGCAGGAAGGCCAGGGACTGGGCGATGGAGTCGTGCAGCTCGCGCGCGAGCAGCTGGCGTTCCTGCGCGACGGCGGCCTCTTTTTCCAGCGCGTTGAGGCGCAGGTTTTCCATGGCGCTGGCCAGGTGGCTGGCCAGGGCTTCGAGCAGGGAGCGCTCGGCCTCGCCCAACGTGACACGGGGGTAGAAGAAGAGGTCGATCTCGCCCATCAGGCGCTCGTGCAGGCGGATGGGGATGTTGACCAGGGTCTCGAAGCCGGCCTTGCCGCACAGGCGCTCGCGCTCTTCGCCCAGGGTGTGGATGGGGATGACACGCAGACCCTCTGCCGTGGCTGCGTGGCTGCCGCAGTCGCAGTCGCCCTTGTGGATGCAGTGTTCGGCTTGCACCATCTCGGTTGGCAGGCCTTCGGCGGCGAGCATGAGGTAGCGGCGGTTGGCCTGGTCGGACCAGCGCAGGGCCACGCCGTCGGCGTGGGCGATGCGTTGGATGCTGCGCACAAAGCCCTGGGCCAGCTCGTCCAGCGAGGTGCTGCGGGCCACCAGGGCCGTGACTTCGTAGAGGCTGGCCAGGCGTTCGCGCTTTTCTTCGAGCTCGGCGGTCTTCTCGGCCACCTTGGCTTCGAGGTGGCGGTACATGGATTGCAGGTGCGCGGCCATGTCGTTGAAGCCCGTGGCCAGGGTGCCGAATTCGTCGCTGCTGCGGTGGTCCACGCGGGCGTCGAAGTCGCCGCCCTCGATCTTCTGGATGGCGCGCTTGAGCTGGGTAACGGGCCCGAGCACCAGGGCGTGGCCGATGACCAGCAGTAGCACGGTGCCCAGCACCACAATGGCCAGCAGCGTGGTCTGCAGCAGATGGAGGATGGCCGTCCAGCGTGAGACATGGCTTTCGATGCTGCGCACGAAGCCGTCGATGTGGGCGACGAAGGCGATGGTCTGCTCGCGCAGCCGGCCTACGTCGGCCGGGCCGCCGAGCAGCGGCTGCAGGGCTTGCCAGTCGGCTTCGATGACCTTGAAGTTGCGCTGCACGGTCTCGTCCCAGGGCACGAAGAGCGGGCGTTCGGGGTCGCCGTGGCGCAGGGTGCTCAGGCTGCCTTCGAATTCCTGCACCAGGGCGGGCAGCTCGGCCGGTTGGCCGGTGCTGGCCGACAGCGCCATGCGGTAGGCCTGCATGCGCATGCGGCCGGCCTCGTTGACGGCGGCAGCACCGCCGTCGAGCTGCCAGGACACCCACAGCGTGGCCGCCGTGGCCAGCAGGGCCAGCAGCAGGAAGGGCGTGCCCGCCAGCGTGAGCTTGGCGGCCAGGCTGCGTTGCGGGGTGGACGGCATGGCAGAGGGCGGATGGCTGCTGCCAGTGTGCCGGCTTGCGCGTGTGCATCCTTGATGTGGATCAAGCCCGGGCGCAATCGCCGGCCTAGACTGGGCCCATGTTCCAGCACATTCTTCTGCCGACCGACGGCTCCGAGGCCGCAACCCGCGCCGTGAGCCGGGGTGCCGAACTGGCCGCGCGCCTGGGTGCGCGCGTGACGGTCATGACAGCGCTGGAGCATTACCCCGCGGGCATCGTGCCCAGCGCCTTCCGTCCCTCACAGGCCGGGGAACTGGAGCCCAGCCTGCAGGCCGCCATGGACCGGCTCGACCGGGCCGTGGGCCTGGTGCGCCAGGCCGGCCTGGACTGCCAGCGCCTGTTGCTGCGTGACCGGCCGGTCTACCAGGCCATCCTGGATGCGGCCCAGGCCCATGAGGTGGATCTCATCGTCATGGGCACGCATGGCCTCGGTCTGGTGGACCGCCTCTTCGTGGGCAGCCAGACCCAGCGCGTGCTGGCGCGCACGCAGATCCCCGTGCTGACCCTGCACTAGCCCTGGACACACCGTTGGCCTGTTGGACAAGCTGGATTTGACATGCAGGTAAATACCTGCATATAATCACGTCACGCCATGACAAAAGAAATGAACGCTGACAGGGTTTTCAAGGCACTGGGCGACCCGACCCGCAGGAAGCTGCTGGACCTGCTCTGTGAACACAACGGGCAGACGCTGGGCCAGCTTTGCGAGCACCTGGACATGGCGCGGCAGTCGGTGACGCAGCATCTCGGGCTGCTGGAAGAGGCGAACCTGGTCAGCACGGTATGGCGTGGCCGGGAGAAGCTGCATTTCATCAACCCCGTGCCGCTGCACGAGGTGTATGAGCGCTGGGTGCGCAAATTCGAACGTCAGCGGCTCAGCCTGCTGCACGACCTGAAGAAGGAACTTGAAGGAGAGTGAGCATGAGCCAGGAAAAAATCAGCTACGTCTATGTGACCTACATCCGCTCGACACCCGAGAAGGTGTTCGAAGCCATCACCAAACCCGAGATCGCGCGGCGCTACTGGGGCCACGAGAACGTCTCCGACTGGAAGACGGGGTCGGACTGGCAGCATGTGCGCGCCAGCGAGGCACGCACGGTGGAGCTGGTGGGCAAGGTCGTGGAGATCGCGCCGCCGACGCGCCTGGTCATCAGCTGGGCCAACGCCTCGCAGGCGAAGGACCCCGGCGCCTACAGCCGCGTGAGCTTCGACATCGTGCCTTACGAGGACATGGTGCGCCTGACCGTGACCCACGACGAGCTCGTGGCCGGCAGCGGCATGGCCAACGGTATCCAGAAGGGCTGGCCCATCGTGTTGTCCAGTCTCAAGTCCCTGCTGGAGACGGGGCAGGGCATGGATGTGTTTGCCAAGCCCAAGGACGGCACGGGTGGGGCCTGCGCGTGAAGATCGGCATCATCGGCGCTGGGAATATCGGTGCCACGCTGGCACGTAAGCTCGTCAAGGCGGGGCATGCCGTGCGCATCGACAACTCACGGGGGCCGGACTCCTTGACGAAGCTCGCCGAGGAGACCGGGGCGCAGGCGGCGGCGCTGCGAGAGGTCGTGCAAGGCGTAGATGCCGTCATCGTGTCGATCCCCTTTGCCAAGCTGCCACTCCTCAGAGATGTGATCGCTGCTTTGC
>CAMLNH010000224.1 GCA_946481355.1 uncultured Curvibacter sp. | reverse complement strand
GGCCTCGGGTTTGCCGCCGTTGATGGCGGGCGCCAGCGCGGTGCGGATCGTCGGCGCAAAGGCCGGGTTCTGCAGCGAGAGCTCGATCATGGTGCGGTCGACCAGCTCCACCGCCGTGAGCGCCCCACCCTGCATGTTGTGGCCCAGCTTGACGATGTGCTGGGCACTGTCCATCGCCTTGTAGAAGGTGGGGAAGTTCACCACGCCCAGCACCTTGGCGCGTGGCAGTTCGCTGAGCTGCAGGCAGAGCGAGCGCGTGAGCGCCAGCGTGCCTTCGCTGCCGATCAGCAGGTGGGCCAGGTTGACCGAGCCGTCGGCCGTGTACGGCTTCTCGCTCTGGTTGTGGAAGATGTCGAGGTTGTAGCCCGCCACGCGGCGCAGCACCTTGGGCCAGCGCGCCTCGATCTCGTCGCGGTGCAGTCCGGCCAGGCCGCGCACGAAGTCGCCGATCTGCTTCACGCGGCCCACGGCCTGGTCGTAGCGGCCGAAGTTCAGCAGCTCGCCATCGGGTAGCCAGGCCTGTGCGCCGAGCACGTTGTGCACCATATTGCCGTAGGCGATGGAGCGGCTGCCGCAGGAGTTGTTGCCCGCCATGCCGCCCAGCGTGGCCTGGGCACTGGTGGAGACGTCCACCGGGTACCAGAGGCCGTGTTTTTTCAGCGCGGCGTTCAGGTGGTCCAGCACCAGGCCGGGCTCCACGCGCGCGGTGCGCTGCTCGACGTTGATGTCGAGGATGTTGCGCATGTGCTTGCTGTGGTCGATGACCAGGCCCGCGCCCACGGTCTGGCCACACTGGCTGGTGCCGCCGCCGCGCGGCACGATGGGGACGTTGAGGTCCCGACAGATGTCCAGCGCCAGGCGCACGTCGGCCGCCTCGCGCGGCAGGAACACGCCCACGGGCATGGCCTGGTAGATGGAGGCGTCGGTGGCGTAGCGGCCACGATCGGCGGGGCTGAACAGCACCTCGCCACGGGTTTCGCTGCGCAGGCGCGCGGCCAGGCGGCCGGCGACTTCGTTGCTGATGCGGGAGACGGCATCGTAGGCGGCCCCGGTCGTGGAGGCGGAGACGTTCAGAGGCAGGGGAGCGTTCATTTCAGTTCTTCACTTGCGTCTGCGCCGCGGCCTGGACCGCGCGCAGCTGTTCCACCACCACGTCGCGCTTGTGGCCCAGGTGGGCCACGAGTTCGGCGCGCAGGGCCGCGCCGTCGCGCTTTTGCAGCGCCTCCACCATGCGATCGTGCTCCCGCACGGCCCGGGTCCATTTCTCGCCGTCCAGGTTGGAACGGAAACGCAGCGCCTGCAAGCGGGCGTTGACCTGGTGGTAGGTGGCGGTCAGCACGGGGTTGCGCGCCGCGGCGTTGATGGCGCTATGGATGGCCATGTTGAGGCGGTAGTAGGTGGAGAGGTCACGCCGGGTGTAGGCGGCCTTCATCTCGTAGTGCATGGCCTCGATCTCGGCCAGTTCCTCGGGCGTGACGCGCTGCGCGGCCAGCTCGCCCGACATGCCTTCGAGCCCGGCCATGACCTCGAAGGTGTTGAGGATGTCGGCCTCGCCCAATTGCACGGCAATGGCGCCGCGGTTGGGCAGCAGCTCCACCAGGCCTTCGGCTGCCAGGGTCTTGATGGCTTCACGCAGCGGGGTGCGCGAGACCTTGAGCTGCTCGCACAGCTCACGTTCATTGAGTTTGGCGCCGGGGGCAATCTGCCCCTCCACCAGCATCTGGCGCAGGCGTTGCGCCACCTGGCCGTGCAGGACGGCCCCGGGCATGCTCAGGATCTCAGCCATGTTTTGTATTCAAAATAATCGTGGTTTTTCGCGATTCTAGGGTCTTTCTGGTTGACAAACAAATTTTGTATGCAAAAAATCCATGCACCTTTCTCTGTTGTTGAACCATGCTGACTACCAACTTCCACCCCACCGGCCGCCACTTCCTGCAGATCCCGGGCCCCTCCCCCGTGCCCGAGCGCGTGTTACGCGCCATGAGCCTGCCCACCATTGACCACCGCGGCCCCGAATTCGGCGTGTTGGGGCTCAAGGTGCTGGCCGATATGCAGAAGATCTTCCAGACCAAACACCCGGTCGTCATCTACCCGGCCTCGGGCACGGGCGCCTGGGAAGCCGCGCTGAGCAACACGCTGAGCCCCGGTGACCACGTGCTGATGTACGAGACCGGTCACTTCGCCTTCCTCTGGAACCGCCTGGCCACGCGCCTGGGGCTCAAGGCCGAGGTGCTGGCCCTGGCAGGCACCGACAACGGCGTGCCCGCCAGCTGGCGCCGGGGCGTGCAGGCCGACCTGATCGAGCAACGCCTCAAGGCCGACACGGGCCATAGCATCAAGGCCGTCTGTGTGGTGCACAACGAAACATCGACAGGTGCGACGAGCAATATCGCCGCCGTGCGCAAGGCCATCGACGCCGCCAAGCACCCCGCTCTGCTGCTCGTGGACACCATCTCGGGCCTGGCCGGTGCCGACTACCGCCATGACGAATGGGGTGTGGACGTGTCCATCAGCGGTTCGCAAAAAGGGCTCATGCTGCCGCCGGGCATGAGCTTCAACGCCGTCTCGCCCAAGGCCATCGAAGCCAGCAAGGCTGCCCGCCTGCCGCGCAGCTTCTGGGCCTGGGACGAGATCATCGAGATGAACAAGACGGGCTACTGGCCCTACACCCCCAACACCAACCTCATGTACGGCCTGAGCGAATCGGCCGACATGATCCTGGGCCAGGGCATGGAAGCCGTGCTGGCCCGTCACCAGCGCTGGGCCGCGGGCGTGCGCGCCGCGGTGAACGCCTGGGGCCTGCCGATCCAGTGCGCCGATGCCAGCGTCTACTCGCCCATCCTGACCGGCGTGATGACGCCCGAGGGTGTGGACGCCGACGCGATCCGCAAGATCATCTACGAGCGTTTCGACTGCTCGCTGGGCACGGGCCTGGGCAAGGTCAAGGGCCGCATGTTCCGCATCGGCCACCTGGGCGACAGCAACGACCTGACGCTGATCGGCACCATCGCCGCTTGCGAGATGGGCCTCAAACTCGGCGGCGTCAAGCTGGCCGGCTCGGGCGTGCAGGCCATCATGGACTACTACGCCGGCCACCCGGCCGCCGTGCCGCAGCGCAAGGCGGCCTGACTGCGATGTGATCGAACGCTGCGCCGGGTCCGCGGCGCAGCGGGGACTGTGTGTGAGTAACGGACGACCATAAAGAGGAGACAAGCATGACCACCGATAGCAAGCAATGGGG
Source organism: uncultured Curvibacter sp. (assembly GCA_946481355.1). The sequence continues at coordinate 1,611 of CAMLNH010000224.1, read as the reverse complement.
CGCCCGCGCCCGACTCCATGTCCTCGCGGCCACCACCGTGCTGGCCGCCACGGCACTGCTGGGCGCCACGCCGGCGCTGGCACAGCTGGAAATCAAGCTCGGCCATGTGGGCGGCCCGGGCTCGCTGTTCGAGCGCTCGGCCAACGAGTTCGCGCGCCTGGCCAACGAACGCCTGGCCGGCAAGGCCAAGGTGGTGGTGTTCGGCTCCAGCCAGCTCGGCGGGGACTCCGAGATGATGCAGAAGCTGCGCCTGGGCACGCTGGAGCTGGCCCTGCCCTCGACCGTGATGTCGTCCACGGTACCGGCCTTCGGCATGTTCGAGATGCCCTACCTGGTGAAGAACCGGGATCACATGAAGAAGATCGAGACCGAGGTCCTGCGTCCCACCATGTTCCCCATGGCCGAGGAGAAGGGCTACAAGATTCTGGGCGTGTGGGAGAACGGCTTCCGCCACGTGACGAACAACGTCAAGCCCGTCGTCAAGCCTGAGGACCTCAAAGGCATGAAGCTGAGGGTACCCCAGGGCGTGTGGCGCGTGAAGATGTTCCAGGCCTACGGCGCGAACCCCTCGCCCATGGCCCTGTCCGAGGTGTTCGTGGCGCTGCAGACCGGCGTGATGGACGGGCAGGAAAACCCGCTCACGCAGATCTATTCCTCCAAGTTCCAGGAGGTGCAGAAGTTCATCTCCATGACCGGCCACGTGTACACGCCGGCCTACCTGACCGCGGGGGCGCGCAAGTTCGCCTCGCTGCCGGCCGATGTGCGTGCCGTGCTGGAGAAGACCGCCATGGACGTGCAACCCTACGTCTACAAGACGGCAGCCGAGCTCGACGGGGAGCTGGTGGACAAGATCAAGGCGGCCGGCACCAAGGTGAACGAGGCCGACAAGAACGCCTTCATCGCCGCCAGCAAGGCCGTGTATGCCGAGTTCGGTAAGGAAGTGCCGGGCGGTGCCGCACTGGTCGACAAGGCCGTGGCGCTGGGCGCCGCGTTCTGATCTTCTGACCATTCCTCCCCCTGCCGGCCCGGCGCAGCACCTCGTGCGCAGGGCCGGCCCTCATCTTCCTTCGCTCCAGGATGCCCCATCGTGTTCTTCACCCTGCGAACCGCGTTTGACCGCGCGTTGACCGCCTTTGTCATCTTCCTGCTGGCCTCGCTGGCCGTCATCGTCCTGATGGGCGTGACCTACCGCAAGCTGGGCATCGCCATGGTCTGGTACGACGAGGTCGCCTCGATCGCCCTGGCCTGGCTCACCTATTACGGCGCCGCGCTCGCCGCTCTCAAGCGCGCACACATCGGCTTTCCCGGTCTGGTCAACGCCATGCCGCCGCTGCTGCGCGTGCCGGTGGTACTGCTGGGCGAGGCCATCATCATCGGCTTCTTCGCCCTGCTCGCCTGGTTCGGCTACCAGGTGCTGGTGATCCTGGAGGGCGACACCATGGTCAGCCTGACCTGGGTCCCCACGCAGCTGACGCAATCCGTCATCCCGGTGGGTGCGGTTCTGTTCATCCTGGCACAGCTCTTCAGCCTGCCCGAGCTGGCATTCCTGTCGATCCGCAAGGGCTGAGCGCCGCGCCGACATGACGGCGCGCGAGAAGGGACGCCGAAGGA
>CAMLNH010000223.1 GCA_946481355.1 uncultured Curvibacter sp. | reverse complement strand
GCTCTACACCCCATACTCCCTTAGCAGGGGAGCACCTTCGGCCACTCGGTCACGTCTCCAAAAGGTCAGGCGCGATTATGTCACGAATCGCGCCGTACGCCCAAAGAAATTCAGGCCGACGGCTGGTCCAGGTCGAAGGCCTTGTGCAGGGCGCGCACGGCCAGTTCCATGTACTTTTCGTCGATCACGACCGAGGTCTTGATCTCGCTGGTGGAGATCATCTGGATGTTGATGCCTTCCTCGCTGAGCGCGCGGAACATCTTGCTGGCAATGCCCACATGGCTGCGCATGCCGATGCCGACGATGGATACCTTGCAGATCTTGGTGTCACCCACAACCTCCTGGGCACCCAGGGCAGGCACGACCTTGTCCTTGAGCAGATCGACGGCACGTGCGTAGTCGTTGCGGTTGACGGTGAAGCTGAAATCGGTCTTGCCATCCTTGCTGATGTTCTGGATGATCATGTCGACCTCGATATTGGCCTCGGCCACGGCGCCCAGAATCTGGTAGGCAATGCCGGGCTTGTCGGGCACGCCGACCATGGAGATCTTGGCCTCGTCGCGATTGAACGCGATGCCGGAAACAATGGCTTGTTCCATCTTTTCATCTTCCTCAAAAGTGATCAACGTGCCGGACTTGGCTTCTTCGTTGAGATCGATGTCCCAGGGCGTGAAGCTGGAGAGCACGCGCAGCGGCACCTTGTACTTGCCAGCGAATTCGACCGAGCGGATCTGCAGCACCTTGGAGCCCATGGAAGCCATCTCGAGCATTTCCTCGAAGCTCACGGTGTGCAGGCGGCGTGCCTCGGGCACGACGCGCGGGTCGGTGGTGTAGACGCCATCGACGTCGGTATAGATCAGGCACTCGTCGGCCTTCATCGCGGCCGCCACGGCCACGGCCGAGGTGTCGGAGCCGCCGCGGCCCAGCGTCGTGATGTGGCCCTCGTCGTCGATGCCCTGGAAGCCGGTCACGATGACCACCTTGCCAGCAGCCAGATCGGCGCGGATGCGCTGGTCGTCGATGGACTCGATGCGGGCCTTGGTGTAGGCGCTGTTGGTCTTGATCGGCACCTGCCAGCCGGCGTAGCTGACCGACGCCATACCTTCGGCCTGCAAGGCGATGGCCAGCAGCGCGCTGGAGGCCTGCTCGCCGGTGGCGGCCAGCATGTCGAGTTCGCGGTTGGTGGCGTCGCTGGACTTCGCCGGGGCGAGCTCCTTGGCCAGTCCGAGCAGGCGGTTGGTCTCGCCGCTCATGGCCGAGGGCACCACGACCATCTGGTGGCCGGCGCGGGCCCACTTGGCGACGCGCTTGGCGACGTTGCGGATGCGCTCGGTCGAGCCCATGGACGTGCCGCCGTACTTGTGAACGATCAGTGCCATTGAAAAATATCGGGTGGTTGGCCGTCGCAGCCTGCGCCGCGGCAACCGGTGTCTACAGGAGGAGCGTCAGGCCCGAACCTGGGGCACCAGGTGGGCAAAACCTAGGGATTGTACCAAGCCAGTACAGGCCCCTGCCGCTCGACATGGCCCCGCCCGACCTTGAGACGGATGCCATGGCCACGTGTGCTGCAGGCAGCGATCTGGTCCAGCAGTTCTTCCAGCTGGGCTGTGCTTGCGATCGTGTCATGGATGTTCCGCAGCCAGTGGCGCAGCAGATTGGCTTGCCGGTCGCGTCCGAGTTCACGCAGGAGAGCAATCCGGGGCGGACTGCCGACACGCGCCAGGTCTTCGGCGGCCAGTTCGTCAAGCAGGCGCTGCGCCTGGGCGGCGTGGCTCGTGCTGCGGGGAAAAGTATCGCGGAACTGCGGAAAAGCCGACTCCAGGGCAGGCAGCAGACGCGCGCGGATGCGGTTACGGGTGTACTGCTCATCGGTGTTTGTGGGGTCCTCGATCCAGCGGACACCACGCGCACGCAAGTCCTCGCGCAAGGCCGCCCCACTCACCTCAAGCAGAGGACGGTAGTAACGAATGCCATCACGCTCCCACTGTGCAGGCATGGCGCTCAGACCCGGCAGGCCGGCGCCACGGCTCAGGGCGAGCAGCAGGGTCTCGACCTGGTCGTCGGCGTGCTGGGCCAGGGCAATGTGGCGAATCGGCGGTTGTGCGGCTTCTGCCGACCTCCGCAAGGCCCCATAACGCGCACTGCGCGCGGCATCCTCGGGACTCTGGCCGGGCGCGGGGTCCGCATCCACATGCAGTACCTGCAGCGGCACACCGAGCCGCGAACAGATGGTGCGGCAATGCCGCTCGAAGTCGTCGGCAGCAGCCTGCAGCCCATGATGGATGTGAATGGCGCTGACCTGCCCCGGCCACTTGTCGACACAGGCCAGCAGCAGGGCCGTGGAATCGGCACCGCCGCTGTAGGCCACGGCCAGGGGCAGGCCAGGCTGGAAGTCCTGCAGTGCTTGTGCCAGGGGACGCGTCATGCGCCCTCCCGACAGGAGAAGCCGGGCTTATTTGCCGCTGGTCTTGGTGTCGGTGTAACGGCCATAGCTCTGCAGGCGCTCATAGCGACGATCCAGCAGCTCCTTGACCTTGAGGTCGGACACCTGGCGATAGGCCTCGACCAGGGCGCGCTTGAGGAAGGCGGCCATCTGCTTGGTATCGCGATGCGCGCCACCCACGGGCTCGTTGACGATCTTGTCGACCAGCCCCAGGGCCTTGAGACGGTGCGCCGTGATGCCCAGGGCTTCGGCGGCGTCCTGTGCACGCTCGGCGGTCTTCCAGAGGATGGAGGCGCAGCCCTCGGGGCTGATCACCGAATAGACGGAGTACTGCAGCATCAGCACCTGATCGGCCACCGAGATGGCCAGCGCGCCACCGGAGCCGCCCTCGCCGATGATGGTGGTGATGATGGGCACTTCCAGCTGTGCCATCTCGAAGATGTTGCGGCCGATGGCTTCGGACTGGCCGCGCTCCTCGGCGTCAATGCCAGGATAAGCGCCGGGGGTGTCAACGAAGGTAAAGACCGGCAGGCCGAACTTCTCGGCCGTTTTCATGAGGCGCAGGGCCTTGCGGTAACCCTCGGGCTTGCTCATGCCGAAGTTGCGCAGGCCGCGCTCCCTGGTATCGCGGCCCTTCTGCTGACCCAGCACCATGCAGGGCGTGCCGTTGAAACGCGCCAGGCCACCCACGATGCTCAGGTCGTCGGCGAAATGGCGGTCGCCATGCAACTCGACGAAGTCGGTGAACAGCTCGTTGACGTAGTCCAGCGTGTAAGGACGCTCAGGATGACGGGCGATCTTGGTGATCTGCCAGGGGTTCAGGTCGCTGTAGACATCCTTGGTCAGCTGTTGGCTCTTCTTGCTGAGCTGGTCGATCTCTTCGCTGATGTCGACAGCGGATTCAGTCTGCACATAACGCAGTTCTTCGATCTTGGCTTCGAGTTCGGCAATCGGCTGCTCGAAATCGAGAAAAGTCTTCTTGGCCATCAGGGACCTCCTTGTTGATTTCTGACCTGCCCAACGACAGGGCTGGCAGGACTGCCTTGGCGGCTCAGTATTCGACCGGCAGCGGATCCAGCGAGCGCCAAATATACCAAGTTGCGACGCTGCAAAACGGCGCCCAGGCAGCGGCCACTTCACGCGCATCGCTGCGGCTGACCGACTCGCCGGAGAAGTAATTGTGGCTGATGCCGTTGATCAGGCCGATGTCGTCCAGCGGCAGCACATTGGGGCGCATGAGATGGAAGATCAGGAACATCTCGGCCGTCCAGCGACCGATGCCGCGGATACCCGTGAGCTCGGTGATGATGGCCTCGTCGTCCATGCCTTTCCAGGCCGCCACGCGGATGGCACCGCTGTCGAAATGCAGGGCCAGATCCACCAGGTACTCGACCTTGCGCGCGCTCAGGCCAGCGGCACGCATGTCGTCGACCTTGAGCTTAAGCACATTGGCCGCCGTCATGCGCTTGGGCAGGGCCGCAAAGCGGTCCCAGACCGATTGCGCCGCCTTGACCGAGATCTGCTGCCCCACGATGCTGCGCGCCAGCGTGGTGAAGGCGTCACCCCGGGTCTGCAGGCAAGCATCGCCGTGCTGCGGGATGATGCGCTTCATCACCCGATCCTTTTTCATCAGGTGCTTGCAGGCCTCGTCCCAGTAGTCGGGCGTGGCGAGCTTGGTGACAGCGGCGGGACTCACTGAGCAACTTCCCAGGTGGTGCCGGCGGCCGAGTCCTTGAGCACGATGCCCTGGGCCAGCAGATCCTGTCGAATGCGGTCGGCCTCGGCGAAGTTCTTCGCCGCCTTGGCAGTGGCGCGTAGCTCGATCTGGACACGGATGGCTGCATCATCCATCGCCGAACCGGCCTGGAGAAAGCTTGCCGGGTCCTCCTGCAACAGGCCCAGGCAGCCGCCCAGAGCCTTGAGCAGGCCGGCCAGCTGGCGCGAGCCGGTCTTGTTGACCTCGGTCGCGAGCTCGAACAGCACGGCCACGGCCTCGGGGGTACCGAAGTCATCGTCCATCGCGGCCTTGAAGCGCGCGGCATGGGCATCAAGCCAGTCGATGGACACCTCGGCAGGCGGTACGGCCTGCAGCGCCGTGTAGAGGCGCTTGAGCGCGCTGCGCGCATCGTCCAGGTGCGCGTCGCTGTAATTCAGCGGGCTGCGGTAGTGGGCCCGCAGGATGAAGAAGCGCACTGTCTGAGCGTCGTACTTCTGCAGGATCTCGCGAATGGTGAAGAAATTGCCCAGAGACTTAGACATCTTCTCGTTGTCCACGCGCACAAAGCCGTTGTGCATCCAGACCCTTGCCAACGGCTGGCCGGTCGCCCCTTCGCTCTGGGCGATCTCGTTCTCATGGTGCGGAAACTGCAGGTCGGCACCGCCGCCATGGATGTCGAAGCTCTCGCCCAGCATCTCGCAGCTCATGGCCGAGC
>CAMLNH010000222.1 GCA_946481355.1 uncultured Curvibacter sp. | reverse complement strand
TTGTCGATGAAGGTGTTGATCATCTTCATCTGCACGGAATAGACAGTGCGCGGCTTGCCATTGACGTCGATGTTGCGCTGCTGCAGGCGATTCTCCACCAGCCAGGCGGCGTAGCGCTCCACGTCCTCGCGGGTCTTGATGACGGCGTTGTTCTGGTCCACCACCAGTTCCTGCAGATAGGGCTGGCCCGTGAGCGCGATCTCCTTGTCCGAGAACAGGTCCACGGCACCCGGATCGCCCGGCGTGAGCAGGGCCACGACGGTGGCGCGACGCAGCTTGTCCTTGACCTGCTCGTCTTCGAGGTGCTCGATCAGGATGGTGCCGGCGTCGTAGTCCACCACCACACGGTTCTTGTAGTTCTCGGTGTATTTCACGTAGCGCGTGCGGCTGGGCAGGGTGCCCGACTCGCGCTTGCCCCACTCCTGGCTGCTCTCCTTCTGCAGATTGCCCATGAGCCGGTCGTACTCGGCCTTGACGCGGCGCAGATCGGCCACGACCAGCTGCGGGTTGTAGCGGTAGGAGTTGACGCGGCTCTGCGCGAGGTTCTTGACGGCCGCTTCCGGGCTCTTGGACAGCGCCACGTTGATCATCTGCTGTGTGCTGCAGGCGCTCAGGGTCAGGGCGCCGGTGGCGCCAAGCAGCAGGCGTCGGTTCAGACTCATGGGTGCATGTCCGCCAGGGGCCCGGTCCCACGTGCCGGGCGTCCGGGGCATGTTAACGAATTTGCCGGGCCGCGGCCCAGTCGCGCGCCAGCTGCAGCACCTGGCTCAGTGCGTCTGGCGCATCGCAGGCGACCACGCGGCGCTGCGGCATGCTGCGCAGCCAGGTGATCTGGCGCTTGGCCAGCTGGCGCGTGGCGGCGATGCCGCGTTCGCGCAGCTCGTTCATGGGAAAGACGCCGTCCAAGGCCTCCCAGGCCTGGCGGTAGCCCACGCAGCGCATCGAAGGCAGGTCCGCGTGCAGGTCACCGCGCGCACGCAATTTCTGCACCTCGTCGAGCAAACCGGCGGCGAGCATGGCATCGAAGCGCTGCGCGATGCGCGCGTGCAGCCAGGCGCGGTCTGCGGGCTCCAGCGAGATCAGCGTGGTGGCACGCGCCGCGGCCGAGGGCTGGGCGTCGTCGCTGCGCGTGTGGAAGGACGAGAGGGGTCGGCCCGTGAGGCGGAAGACCTCGAGCGCGCGCTGGATACGCTGACTGTCCGTGGGCGGCAGGCGCGCGGCCGTGGCCGGGTCCACGCGCTGCAGCTCGGCGTGCAGCGCGGGCCAGCCCTGAGTGCGGGCCTGCGTCTCGATCTGCTCGCGTACCGTGGCATCAGCCGGCGGCATGTCGTCGATACCGTCGAACAGGGTCTTGAAGTAGAGCATGGTGCCGCCGACCAGCAGCGGATGTTTGCCTCGTGTGCGGATCTCGTGGGCGAGTTGGGTGGCATCGCGCACGAACTCGGCCGCGCTGTAGGCCTGCAGTGGATCGCGGATATCGATCAGGTGGTGGGGCACGGCGGCCCGTTCCTGCGCGCTGGGCTTGGCCGTGCCCACGTCCATGCCCCGGTAGACCAGGGCCGAGTCCACGCTGATGATCTCCACCGGCAGCACGCTGGCGATGGCCAGCGCGGCCGCCGTCTTGCCGCTGGCCGTGGGGCCGGCGATGGCCAGGCAGGGTGGGAACTTAGTGCTCGGGGTTGCCATGTTTCTGCACCACGGTCCAGGCGGCCAGCGCGATCAGCGCGCTCCAGAACCACACGCCATACAGCAAGGGGCGTGCCGTGCCGTCCATGATCACACCCAGCACGCTGCCCATGAGGAAGGACACCAGGGCCATGCCGAAGCCGTTGAGTGCCGAGGCCGCCCCCGCAGATTGAGGGAAGGGCCCCACGGCGCCGCTCTGGCTGCAGGGCTGATGCACGCCGTGCGCCAGCATGAAAAGGTAGAAAGGCCCCATGATGGTCCAGCCGTTGTGCCAGCCCAGCAGGCCGAAGACGCCCATGAGCGTGCCGCCCGTGAGCGTGAAGCGCGCCGCCAGCGCCACCGTGCGCTGCAGACCATAGCGCGGCAGCAGCCAGCGGCAGAGCACGGTGCCCGCCAGATAGGTGAAGGACACCGAGGCCATGATCAGGCCGTAGCCCCAGCGCGAAACGCCCAGCAGATCGATGAAGACGAAGGGCGAGGTGGCCAGCACCGTGAACAGCCCGCCGTAGGAGCCGGCCGACAGCGCCGACCAGGCCCAGAAGGTGCGATGGCTGAGGATGCGGCGCCAGGTGGCCAGCAGCGTGGCGGGTTGCAGGGCCTGCGGGTTCTTCTGCGGTACGGTCTCCTCGAAACGCCAGACGACGAGCGCCAGCGTGGCCGCGCCGAAGACGGCCAGCACGAGCAGGGCCGCGCGCCAGCCCGCCACATCGGTCAGCAGGCCACCCAGCGGCCCGCTGAGCGCGGCGATCACGCCCAGGCCCGTCAGCCCTTTGGACATGACGCGTGCACCTTCCACCGGGCGATAGAGGTCGCGCACGATGGCACGCGCGCACATCACGGCCGCGCCCATGGCCGCGCCTTGCAGGGTGCGCGCGGTAATCAGCCAGTCCATGCTGGGTGCCAGCGTGCTGGCCACCGAGGCCAGCACATAGACCGCCAGGCCCCAGAGCAGCACGGGCCGGCGGCCCCAGCGGTCCGAGATGGGGCCGCAGACCAGCTGCGCCACACCGAAGGCCAGCAGCAGGGCAGTGAGCGTGAGCTGGGCCTGCGGCAGCGTGGCGCCAAAGCCCGCAGTGAGTGCCGGCAGGGCAGGCAGGTAGAGATCGGTGGTGATCGGCTGCAGGCCCAGCAGCAGGGCCAGGAAGAGCACGGTCAGGGCCGGGGACATGGGGGCGACAGGAGAGGAGGAAGCCGGGGCAGACATCCGGTCGAGGGTAGCAGATCGCGCCGCGTTAGCATGTGGACTTCTGTACTCAGGGAGGATCTCGACATGAAGATCGGTTTCAGAAAAGACTGGCGCTGGGCGGGCTGCTGGATCGCTTTGTCTTTCGGTCTGGTCGGGCCGGCGCCGGGCGCCAGCTTCTCCTGCCAGCAGGCGAGCACCTTTGTCGAAAAGGCGGTCTGTACCAACAAGCTCCTGTCCGCGCTGGACGATGAGCTGGATGTTGCCTACAAGAACGCTCTCAAGGCCGCTACGGATGTCGAGGGCTTGCGCGCGCAGCAAAGAGGCTGGCTGAGCAATGTCCGCAACGCATGCCAGGACGAGCGCTGCCTACGGCGGGTCTACCTGCAGAGGCTCAATGCGCTGGAGGCTTATGCAAGACCTAAACCGCCCGTAACCGCTGCACCCGCCTGTGAATTCGCAGGTCTGAACTTGCCCGCAGACTTTGCTGTGTTGGCCGCGGGTGGTTACACCGGCAGAAAGATTTCATACCAGATCGACCAGAGCGGGCACCAGGGCACGCAGATGGATGTCTCGGTCCACGAACCGACCAAGCCTGTCGTGCTGATCCTCGGTGCCTATGAACCGACGATCTGGAACATACGCTGGAGCCCGTCCACGCGGATTGCGGCGGTTCTGGTCAGTGGCTACCATCGACAGGCCCTGGCCGGGCTGGAGGCGTCTGTGCCCACGCTGAACACCAGCTATGACAACCGGCATCCCTGCGGCTACTTCTACCTGTCCGAACGTGAACTGGACAAGGTCAATCCCATGGCACGCCGTCTTTTCGGTCGACCGGCTGACATGGTGTTCCTGGCCAAGGAGGGGCGCATCCATGTGGGCAACCCCTTGCCGGAGGGGAGCCCGTTGATCAGCTCGCCGGCCATGACCCCCGAGTCCTTTTACGACCGTAACGCTCCGATCGCCGGGCCGGCCGGTCTGGAGGATGGCGTGCGCAAGGGCTTGCTGAGAAAGGCCACCGCTGCGGATGCCGATGAGTGGGTGTCTGCCGTCATGGCCAGCACGCCCGAGCGTGATGCGCCCCCGATTGCGGGTGTGGGGCAGGTGAAGCCTCCGCGCCCGATGATGCACAACGCCTATGTCGTGCTCAAACCCTACACCTATCCGGCCGGTCTTTATGGCGCGCATCTGGCGACCTTCTTCATCCCCCGTGGCGTGCCCCTGCCGGCGGGCAACCCCGGGCATTCGAACGTCTATGACTTCAACAAGTTGCGGTGTCAGGGGCCGATGTGCAACAGCCGGTGAGCTCGCACGCCTCCGCCACGTCAGCGGAGTTCAGCGCAGCCCGAACAGCTCGTTGAGCGCCACCCGGTACTGCGGCTGTCCCACGGAGTTGGTGTTGTGGTGCGAGCCGCCTTCGACCAGCACAAAGGCCTTGCGACCGGTGGCGGCCTCGTAGAGTTTGCGGCCGAGTTCGGGCGGGATCAGGCGGTCTTCGCTGCCGTGTACCACGAGCAGCGGCGAGCCCACGCGGTCCACGCGCTTGGCGGCTTCGAAGCGCTGGGTGATCAGCGGGCCGACAGGCAGCCAACCCCATTTGAAGCTGCTGACCACATCGGGGATGGAGGTGAAGGTGCCTTCGACGATCGTGCCGCGTTCGTCCTCCACCTGGGCCGCCAGATCGATGGCAATGGCCCCGCCCAACGAGTGGCCGAAGATGTAGCGCGGGCGCTGGGGGTACTGCCGGGCCAGCCAGGCCCAGGCGGCGCGTGCGTCCTCGTAGGCCATGGCTTCGGAGGGCAGCTCCTGCGAGGTCTTGCCGAAGCCACGATAGTCGATGGCCAGCACCGAGAAACCGAGCTCCTGCATGCGCCGGGCGCGGAAAGCCGAACCCACGACGTTGAAGCGCGCACCGTGCAGGTAGAGCAGCACCGGCGCATCGGCACGGCGCTGAAAGTTCGGGTGGGCCAGCCACAGACCGTGCAGCCTGACGGGCTGGCCGGTCTCCTGCGAGGTGTAGGGGATCCAGACGTCCTGC
>CAMLNH010000221.1 GCA_946481355.1 uncultured Curvibacter sp. | reverse complement strand
TTGAAGGTGAAGGCGGCCGGCATGAAGATCAGCACGGACCACTTGCCCTTGAGGCTGGCATCGCTCACGTCGACGAACTTGCCGTTGTGGAAGGCCGTGGTCTTGAAGGGCTGGACCTGGGTGTTGATCAGGGACATGGTGGAACTCCTTTGATGGTTGAAGGGAAACAGCGAAAACAACCGGTTTCTTGGAACCGATGGCGTGATTGTAGCTTTTATCTATTCATTTTTACTTTGCGATTTATCAATACTAAGCATAGACAGGATTTATTGCGGCGCACAAATTTCGGGCATTGCAAGGGTGAAAGCTTGGTTATTGCACTGCAAAAGCGCGGCACGTGCATGACATCGCCGGGGCGACCTTGGCCACCTTCACCGCGGACCACCTGCCAGCGCCGCCACAATACGAGCCCATGTTCGTCCTCGCCAAGTTGCTCGACTTCGTGACCCAGCCCCTGGCCTGGGTCGTCCTCTTGCTCCTGCTGGGCCTGCTGCTGCAAAAGCGCTGGCAAGGCACCCGCCGTATCCTGATCGGGAGCGCGCTGACCGTGCTGCTGCTGCAGGGCTGGGAACCGCTGCCCGACGCCATGCTGCGCCGTCTGGAGAGCCAGCACCCCGCGCCTGCCCAGCCCGACCTCAGCCGCTACGCCGGTGTCATCGTGCTCGGCGGCGCCACCGAGGCGTCCTACGTCTGGGAAGGCCATGCGCAGCCCGCCCTCAACCATGCCGCGGAGCGCCTGACCGCCGCCCTGCCGCTGATGCAGCAGGCCCCGCAGCTGCGCCTGCTCTACACCGGCGGCGTGGGCGGTCTGCGCGGCGAGGGGCTGACCGAAGCCGAGCGCGCGCGCCGCTTCTACGTCGGCCTGGGCCTGCCGGCCGAGCGTCTGATCCTCGAAGACGCCGCGCGCACCACCTACGAGAACGCTGTGCTCAGTGCCGCCCTGCCCGGCGTGGACAAGACCCGGCCCTGGCTGCTGCTGACCTCGGCCTGGCACATGCCGCGCGCCATGGCCACCTTCGAGAAGGCCGGCTGGAACGTCACGCCCTGGCCGGCCGACTACCGCGCAGGCCTGGCCACCCCCTGGACCGAGTACTCCCTGGCCCAGGGCGCGACCAAATGGCATACCGCGCTGCACGAGTTGCTCGGGTTCTGGGTCTACCGGCTCACAGGCCGCGCCTGATACAGGTAGCGACAAGTCCCCGCAGGACCGACCCGGGCTGCCCTCTATACTTGCCCCGACGCCTTCTGCGCCCATGTCCACCTCCCCCGAAGTCCTCCGCAAACGCACTGACGCCCTGGGCGCCAGCTGGCGCACCTTTGCGGCAGCGCCGGGCACCGACCTGCTGGTGGAATTTGCGGTGTCGATCTCCAGCTTCACCGAGTTCCTGCACGGCCAGGGTCTCTCGGGCCTGCACCAGATCTCGCGCAGCCTGGAGCAGCAGGTGCTGGCACTGTTCGAGAACAACGCCGCCACGGAGATCGCACAGGGCACGCTGACCGAGCTCGATGCACGGCTGCAGGAGCTGGCCCAGCGGGTCGGTGACTACATCGAATCCCAGCACCAGCCCGTCACCGAACGTCGCGCCCACCCCGAGCAGCTCGCCGCACTGGAGGCCGGGCCGCGCCACCGGGTCTGGCTTTTCGGCAGCAGCGGGGCGAGCTGGCAGGCGCTGGCCCTGCAGCTGGGTTACTTCAACATCGACGCCGAGTTCCATCAGGTCCGCAACCTGCCCGCGCAGACCGAGGAGCCGGCCATCGTGCTGCTCAACGCGACCGGTCTGACCACCCAGCAGACCAGCGAGCAGATCGCGCTGCTGCGCGCGCGCTTTGCCGCCGCCACCCTGCTGGTCCATGAACTCGCCAGCGACTTCGACAGCCAGCTGGCCGCGCTTTCTGCCGGCGCCGACTACTGCTTCCCCGTGGGCACGGCCCAGCCCCTGATCCTGGCGCGCCTCATCGAGCTGTGCAGCGGCAAGCTTGAAGAGCCCTACCGCGCCCTGGTGGTCGAAGACTCGATCACCGCCAGCAAGTCCATCGAGCGCACCCTGGCCATGTGCGGCATCGAGACGCAGGTGATCGCCAAGCCGCACGACGTGCTGTCCCGGCTGGCGCAGTTCCAGCCCGACCTCATCCTGATGGACATGTTCATGCCGGGCTGCACGGGCGTGGAGGCCGCGCGCGTGATCCGCCAGCACCCCGAGTTCCTCTCCATCCCCATCGTCTACCTTTCGGGCGACGCCAACGTGCCCATGCAGGTCGAGGCGCTGCGCCTGGGCGGCGACCATTTCCTCACCAAGCCCTACAACCCGGTCATCCTCAACGCCGTGGTGCAGAGCAAGATCGAACGCTACCGCACCCTGCGCCGCGCCATGCAACGCGACAGCCTCACGGGTCTGTACAACCACAGCACGTCCAAGGAAAAACTGGCGGTGGCCCTGCAGCAGGCCCGCGCCGATGGCCGCCCGCTGGCCGTGGCCATGGTCGACATCGATCACTTCAAGAAGATCAACGACAGCTACGGCCATCCCATGGGCGACCAGGTGATCCGCAATCTGGGCTGGTTCCTGAGCCAGCGCCTGCGCCGCACCGACCTGATCGGCCGCTATGGCGGCGAGGAATTTCTCGTGGTGCTGCCCGGGGCCGATGCGCCCCAGGCCATGGATGTGCTGGATCGCATCCGCCAGGACTTCGGCCGCATCAAGCACCCCTGGCAGGAGACCTGGTGCACGGCCACGCTGTCGATCGGCGTGTCCCTGCTGCAGGAGGGCAGCAACGCCGAGACCCTGATCAAGCAGGCCGACGAGGCCCTCTACACCGCCAAGCGCGGCGGGCGCGACCGCGTCGTCACGGCCGACTGAGCCGGGCATCCGTGCCCAGCGGCACGGCCAGCACCTTGTCAATGCGTCGGCCGTCCAGATCCACCACCTCGAACTCCCAGCCTGCGCAGACGATCTTCTCGCCCGTGCGCGGCAGGTGGCCGCTGACCGCCAGCAGCAGGCCGGCCACGGTGTTATAGCGGCCCTTCTCTTCGCCCGGCAGCTCACGGATGTCGAGCCGGCTCTTGAGCTCGTCGACAGGGATGGTGCCGTCGAGCAGCCAGGAACCATCATCACGTTCCGTCGCCCAGGCGTCGATCTGGGCCACGGGCTGCAGTTCACCGGTGATCGCTTCCAGCAGATCACCCGGGGTCAGCAGGCCCTGCACCACACCGTACTCGTCGACCACGAAGACCATGCGCCCGGACCTCTCACGGAACTGCTCCAGCAGCTCCATGCCTGAGAGCGTTTCGGGCACGAAGACCGCCGGCAGCACATGGGCCTCGATGCTGCCCTCGGCGTCAGCGCCCAGACCCAGCAGCTGGCCCACGCTGATCAGGCCCAGCACCTCGTCGAGCGAGCCGCGGCAGACCGGGTACCAGGAATGCGCGCCGGCCTGTCCCGCCTGGCCCACATGCTGCAGGCACTGCGCCACGGTCAGCGCAGCATCGAGCCAGTCGATATCGGCGCGCGGCACCATCAGCGAGGTCAGCGGCCGGTCGTCAAGGCGAAAGACGTTGCGCACCATCTGGTGCTCCTGCTGCTCGATCACGCCCGCGTCCACGCCCTCTTCGAGGCTGTGGCGGATCTCCTCCTCGGTCATCGGGCGCTCCACATCGGTCGGGATGCGCAGCAGCGTGAGCACGCCCTGGGTGGTGGCCGAGAGCAGCTTGACGAAGGGCTTGGCAGCGATGGCCAGCCAGGCCATGGGCCGCGACATCCAGCGCGCCACGGGCTCAGGGTAGAGCTGGCCGATGCGCTTGGGCACGAGCTCGCCAAAGATGATGGTGATGAAGGTGATGATGGTCACCACCAGGGCCGTGGCCGTGATGGCGGCCGCGCCTTCGCTCAGGCCCAGGTGCATGCCCAGCAGCCAGGCGGCCAGGTCATCGCTGAAGGCCGCTTCGCCCACGATGCCGTTGAGCACGCCAATGGAGGTGATGCCGACCTGGATGGTGGAGAGGAACTGGTTGGGCTTGTCCATCAGTTCCAGCGCCTTTTGTGCACCGCCGTCGCCGCCTTCGGCCATGGCCAGCAGACGCGACTTGCGGCTGGCGGCCAGGGCCAGCTCGGACATGGCAAACAGGCCGTTGAGAACGATCAGCAGCGCAATCAGCAGGAAATCCATGAAGCCCGGAACACAGTGGAGATCAGGGAACTGTACCCTGAGACCTGTTCACGGCCTCTTTGCCCCTCAGGGCTGACCCGGCATCGTGTCCGTCCAGCCCTTGCCGGCGCTCTCGGGGCCGGCCGGCACCGTGGCATCCCAGACCGCCCTGGGCAGCGTCCCCGCGCAGTCGCGCAGGGCCTGGGCCAGTTCGGCGCCGCTGGCATAGCGCTGCTCGGGCGTCTTGGCCAGCACCCGTGCGAGGATGGCCACCAGGCAGGGCGGGAGATCGGGGCGCACGCTGAGGATGTCCACCGGCTCCTCGTTGGTGATGCGGTACATGAGCTGGGCCATGGAGTCGCCGTCGAAGGGCAACTGCCCGCTGGCCAGCTGATACAGCGTGACGCCCAGAGAAAACAGATCGGAGCGGCCATCCACCTTGTAGCCGGCCAGCTGCTCGGGCGACATGTAGGAGGGTGTGCCCAGCACCATGCCGGTCTTGGTCTTGTTGGCATCGGTCAGGCGCGCGATGCCGAAATCGGCCACCTTGACGGTGTCGCTGCCCGGGTCGTACATGATGTTGCCCGGCTTGATGTCGCGGTGCACCACGTTCTGCCGGTGCGCATAGTCCAGCGCATCGGCCACGCGCGCCGCGATGCTCATGACCACTGGCAGGGGCAGCAACGCGCCGGGCTTGACATGGGGCACGAGGTCGCGGCCCTTGAGGAACTCCATGGCGATGTAGGCCAGGTCGTGCTCCTCGC
>CAMLNH010000220.1 GCA_946481355.1 uncultured Curvibacter sp. | reverse complement strand
CACCGTGGCCGGGGCGCATTTCGACTGGAGCGAGGTGCTGGCGGCCGGCGGCTCGCTGAGCCTGTTTGCCGACAAGCAGATCGTCGAGATTCGCATCCCTTCTGGCAAGCCGGGCAAGGACGGCAGCACCGCCCTGCAGCAGCTCGCGGAAAGTGCCCAGGGCAATGACAGCACGCTCACCATCGTGCTGCTGCCGCGCCTGGACAAGGCCACGAAGACCGGCGCCTGGTTCGGCGCACTCGAGAGCTATGGCGTGACCGTGCAGGTCGACCCCGTCGAGCGCCGCGCGCTGCCGCAGTGGATCGCCCAGCGGCTCGCAGCCCAGGACCAGCGCGTTGTGGAAGGCGAGGAGGGCCAGCGCACGCTGCAATTCTTTGCCGACCGCGTCGAGGGCAATCTGCTGGCGGCGCACCAGGAGATCCAGAAGCTCGCGCTGCTCTATCCGCAGGGCGAGCTCGGTTTCGAGCAGGTCGAGAGCGCCGTGCTCAACGTGGCGCGCTACGACGTCTTCAAGCTGTCCGAGGCTGTGCTGGCCGGGCAGATGGCGCGTGTGCAGCGCATGCTCGACGGTCTCAAGGCCGAAGGCGAGGCCGAGGTGCTGGTGCACTATGCGCTGGCCGAGGACATCCGTGGGCTCAAGCGCGTCAAGGACGCCATGGCCGCTGGCCGTCCCCTGCCCATGGCCCTGCGCGAGCAGCGTGTCTGGGGTCTGAAGGAAAAGCTCTACGAACGCGTGCTGCCCCTGCTGAGCCCTGTGGATCTGGCCAACCTGCTGCAGGCTGCGCACCAGGTGGATGGCATCGTCAAGGGGCTCAAGGTGGCGGACTGGCCGGCCGATGGCTGGCAGGCCCTGCAGCGTCTGGCCTTGCAGCTGTGCGGGCTCTGTGCTGCCGTGCCCGGAAAAGCGGCCGGCATGAGAAAATGAGCGCCATGAACGCGCCCGACCATGCCGCCCGCCTTGCCGAGCTGACCCAGACCCTGGGTCGGCAGGCGCGCGTCGCCGCGGCCTTGATGGCCAAGGCCAGCGCCGCGAAGAAGAACGACGCCCTGCGCCGTCTGGCGGCCCTGCTGCGCGCCAACACGGCGGCCCTGGCCCAGGAAAACGAGAAAGACCTGGCCCGCGCCCAGGCCGCCGGACTGGCCGAGCCCATGGTGGACCGCCTCAAGCTCACGCCCAAGGTCATCGAGACCGTGGCGCTGGGCTGCGAACAGCTGGCAGCCATGGGTGACATCATTGGCGAGATCATCGGCATGAAGCAGCAGCCCAGCGGCATCCGCGTGGGCCAGATGCGCGTGCCTATCGGTGTCTTCGGCATGATCTACGAGAGCCGCCCCAATGTGACCATCGAGGCCGCCAGCCTGTCGATCAAGAGCGGCAACGCCTGCATCCTGCGCGGCGGTTCGGAGGCCATCGACTCCAACAAGGCCCTGGCGGCCCTCGTGCGGCAGGCCCTGGTCGAGGCCGGCCTGCCGGCCGAGGCGGTGCAACTGGTGCCCGTGACCGACCGCGAGGTCGTGGGCCAGCTCATTGCCATGCCCGAGTATGTGGACGTGATCATCCCGCGCGGCGGCAAGTCCCTGATCGAGCGCATCAGCCGCGAGGCCAAGGTGCCGGTCATCAAGCACCTGGACGGCAACTGCCACACCTATGTGGACGACCCCTGCGACCTCGACATGGCCGTCAAGGTGGCCGACAACGCCAAGACCCAGAAATACAGCCCCTGCAATGCCAGCGAGGGTCTGCTGGTCGCGCGCGGCGTGGCGCCAGCCTTCCTGCCGCGCATCGGTGCCATCTATGCTGCCAAGGGTGTGGAGATGCGCTGCGACGCCGAGGCCCAGGCCATCCTGGCCAGTGTGCAGGGCGCCAACATCAAGGCTGCCACCGAGCAGGACTGGTACGAGGAATACCTCGCCCCCATCATCAGCATCAAGGTGGTGGCAGGCCTGGATGAGGCGATTGCCCACATCAACCAGTACAGCAGCCATCACACCGACGCCATTCTCACGAGCGACCACAGGCATGCCCAGGCCTTCCTGACCGAGGTGGACTCGGGCAGCGTCATGGTGAATGCGAGCACGCGCTTTGCGGATGGGTTTGAATACGGCCTGGGCGCCGAGATCGGCATCAGCACCGACAAGTTCCACGCGCGCGGTCCGGTCGGCCTCGAAGGGCTGACCTCGCTCAAATACATCGTGCTCGGCAATGGCGAGGTGCGCAGCTGAGTCCGGACGGCGGGCTTGAAAACGGCCGGGCGGCCACCATCTCAGACAATCACACTCCCAGCGAGGCGGCATGGTTCCCCATCTCATCACGGCCCTGACCGGTCCCATCAACGAGCTTGAGCAGCGCATCCTCGATTCCATGCCTGCCATCGAGCGCTGGTTCCGCCTGGAGTGGATGGAGCACACGCCGCCCTTCTACAGTTCGGTGGACATCCGCAACGCCGGCTTCAAGCTCGCACCCGTCGACACCAACCTCTACCCCGGCGGCTGGAACAACCTCACGCCCGAGATGCTGCCGCTGGCGGTGCAGGCGGCCATGGCCGCGATCGAGAAGATCTGCCCCGAGGCGCGCAACCTGCTGCTGATTCCCGAGAACCACACGCGCAACACCTTCTACCTGAGCAATGTGGCGCAGCTGCGGCGCATCTTCCACATGGCCGGCCTGAACGTGCGCATCGGCTCCATCAGCCCCGAGATCAAGAAGAACACCACCATCGAACTGCCCGGCGGCGAGACCGTGACGCTGGAGCCCGTGATTCGCAGCAAGACCCGTCTGGGCCTGAAGAATTTCGATCCCTGCACCATCCTGCTCAACAACGACCTCAGCGCCGGCATCCCCGGCATCCTCGAGGACATCCATGAGCAATACCTGCTGCCGCCGCTGCATGCGGGCTGGTCGGTGCGGCGCAAGAGCAATCACTTTCAGAGTTACGAGGAGGTGTCCAAGCGCTTCGGCAAGCTGCTGGGCATCGACCCCTGGCTCATTCACCCCATGTTCAACCACTGCGGCGAGGTCAACTTCGCCGACGGCTCGGGCATGGAGTGCCTGACCAGCAATGTCGACGCCCTGCTGGGCAAGATTCGCCGCAAATACAAGGAATACGGCATCAAGGAAAAACCCTTCGTCGTCGTCAAGGCCGACAACGGCACCTATGGCATGGGCATCATGACCGTGCGCGACGCCAAGGAGCTCGAAGAGCTGAACCGCCGCACGCGCAACAAGATGAGCGTGATCAAGGACGGCCAGGAGGTCAACGAGGTCATCATCCAGGAAGGCGTGATCACCAACGAGCGCATGCACGACGCCGTGGCCGAACCCGTGGTCTACATGATGGACCGCTACGTGGTCGGCGGCTTCTACCGCATCCATGCCGAACGCGGCATCGACGAGAACCTGAACGCCCCGGGCGCGAGCTTTGTGCCCCTGGCCTTCGACCAGAGCACCCACCTGCCCCAGCCCGGCGCCAAGCCCGGCGCCAGCGCGCCCAACCGTTTCTACATGTACGGGGTGGTCGGGCGCCTGGCCATGCTGGCCGCCAGCTACGAGCTGGAAGCCACCGACCCCGAGGCCGAGGTCTACGCCTGAGCAGCTGCCGGCAGCCGGTTGCTGCGGCGCAACATTTTCACGTTTGACGGGCTTTCCTGCCCTGGGAAGGTTTGAGTCGCAGGGCGGCAGGCGCACAATGGCGTCTCTGCGATCTGCGCCCGCCTCCGCCGCCCCGTGTCCGCCTCCAAATCCTCGCTTGCCGCACTGACCCTGGGCGCCATCGGCGTCGTCTACGGCGACATCGGCACCAGCGTGCTGTATGCCATCAAGGAAGTCTTCGGCTCGGGCCACGTCGAGTTCACGCCCGACAACGTCTACGGCATCCTCTCGCTCTTCTTCTGGACGCTGACGGTCATCGTCTCGCTCAAGTACGTCACGCTGATCCTGCGTGCCGACAACAACGGCGAAGGCGGCCTTGTGGCCATGCTGGCCCTGGCCTCGCAGTCGGTCAAGGACAAGCCGGCATTGCGCCGCACCCTGCTGCTGATCGGCATCTTCGGCACCTGCCTGTTCTATGGTGACGGCGTCATCACTCCGGCCATCTCGGTGCTGTCGGCCGTCGAGGGCCTGGAGGTGGTGTCACCGGCCTTCAAGAAGGCGGTGATTCCGCTCACCCTCGTCATCCTGTTCGCCTTGTTTGCCGTGCAGAAGCGCGGCACGGCCGGCATCGGCAAGTTCTTCGGCCCCATCACCCTGGTCTGGTTCACGGCCATCGGCCTGCTGGGCCTGGCGCAGATCGCGACGAACCCGGCCATCCTCTGGGCGCTGAGTCCGCACCACGCGCTGGGCTTCATCTTCAGCTACCCCGGCACCACCTTCATCATCCTCGGCGCCCTGGTGCTGTGCGTGACCGGTGCCGAAGCGCTCTACGCCGATCTGGGCCATTTCGGCAAACGGCCCGTGCGTCTGGCCTGGTTCAGCGTGGTCATGCCCGCGCTCACGCTGAACTACTTCGGCCAGGGCGCGCTGCTGCTGCGCAACCCCGAGGCGGTCAAGAACCCCTTCTACCTGATGGCGCCGGACTGGGCCCTGCTGCCCATGGTGGTGCTGGCCACCCTGGCCACGGTGATCGCCTCGCAGGCGCTGATCACGGGGGCCTTCAGCGTGACCAAGCAGGTCATCCAGCTGGGCTACCTGCCGCGCCTGCAGGTGCAGCACACCAGCGTCAAGGACACGGGCCAGATCTACATGCCCTTCGTGAACTGGGGCCTGTTCGTCGCCATCGTGCTGGCCGTGCTGCTGTTCCGCTCCTCCAGCAACCTGGCCGCCGCCTACGGCATCGCGGTCACGCTGGACATGCTGATCACCACCGTGCTGACCTTCTTCGTGATCCGTTACAGCTGGAAGTACCCGCTGTGGCTGTGCA
>CAMLNH010000219.1 GCA_946481355.1 uncultured Curvibacter sp. | reverse complement strand
TGGGCATGTACTTCACGAGGAAACGCCGGTCCTGGCCGATGCTGTTGCCGCACATGGGCGAAGTGCCCTTGGGCACGTATTTGGAGAGGAAGGCGATCAGCTCGGCCTCCGCCTGGGCCTCGGTCACGGTCGAGGCCTTGACCTTGTCGATCAGCCCGCTCTTGCCGTGTGTGCCCTTGTTCCAGGCGTCCATGGCGTTGAGGATGGCATCTTCCTGGTGGATCACCAGCACCGGGCCCTCGATGCGCGGCTCCAGGTTGGGGCCGGTCACGATGACGGCGATCTCGATGATGCGTTCTTTTTCCGGGTCCAGCCCGGTCATCTCGCAGTCCAGCCAGACCAGGTTGAGATCCGATTTCTTCAGTGGGGTCGCGTTCTCGCTCATGGCATCGATTGTCGCTGATCGCCTAAACTTCCCAGCCATGACATCTGCCCCTGCCTTCAACCCCAGCCTGACCCTGACCGTGGTCTTCGCCACGGTCCTGCTGCTGGGCCTGCTCACCAAGTTCTGGCTGGCCTCGCGCCAGGTGCGCCATGTGGCGCGACACCGCTCCAGCGTACCGCCGGCTTTCGCCGGCACGATCAGCCCGGCCGCACACCAGAAGGCCGCTGACTACACCATGACCAAGGTGCGCTTCGGCCTGCTGGAGACCGCCGTGGGTGCCGCGGTGCTGCTGGGCTGGACCCTGCTGGGCGGTCTGGACGCGCTGAACCAGGCCCTGCTGGCCTGGCTGGGTGGCGGCATGACACAACAGCTCGCCCTGCTCGCTGGCTTTGCGCTGATCGGCGGTCTGATCGAGCTGCCGCTGTCCCTGTACCAGACCTTCGTCATCGAGCAGCGCTTCGGCTTCAACAAGATGACGCTCAAGCTCTGGCTGGGCGATCTGCTCAAGTCCACGCTGCTGGGCGCGGCCATCGGCCTGCCCATTGCGGCCCTCATCCTCTGGCTCATGGGTGCGGCCGGCGGCCTGTGGTGGCTGTGGGCCTGGGGCGTGTGGATGGGCTTCAACCTGCTCTTGCTGCTGATCTACCCGACCTTCATCGCCCCGCTGTTCAACAAGTTCCAGCCGCTCGAAGACGAGTCGCTCAAGGCGCGCGTGACCGCGCTCATGCAGCGCTGCGGCTTCCAGGCCCAGGGCCTGTACGTGATGGATGGCAGCCGCCGCAGCGCGCATGCCAATGCCTACTTCACGGGCTTTGGCGCCGCCAAGCGCGTGGTCTTCTTCGACACCCTGCTCAACAAGCTGTCCCCTGGCGAGGTGGACGCCGTGCTGGCGCACGAGCTTGGCCACTTCAAGCACAAGCACATCCTCAAGCGCATCGTGATGATGTTCGCGTTCAGCCTGGCCGGCTTCGCCCTGCTGGGCTGGCTGGCGCAACAGGCCTGGTTCTATGCCGGCCTGGGTGTCACGCCCAGCCTGCAACTGCTGGTGCCTGCACTGGGCGCCACCGAGGCCATGCCCAACGATGCGCTGGCCCTGCTGCTCTTCCTGCTGGTCATCCCCGTGTTCAGCTTCTTCATCACGCCCCTGCTCTCGCGCTCCTCGCGCCAGCACGAATTCGAGGCAGACGCCTACGCGGCGCAGCAGGCCGACGCGAAAGACCTGGGCAGCGCCCTGCTCAAGCTCTACGAGGACAACGCCTCGACGCTGACGCCGGACCCGCTCTACGTGGCCTTCTACTACTCGCACCCCCCGGCCAGCCAGCGCCTGGCGCGGCTGGGCACGGCATGAGCGGCAGCCTACGCCGGCCCCTGGGCCCGACCGAACTCGTGACCGAGTTGTCCAAACACCCGGGCTGGACGTTGCAGGGCGACGGGCCGGAACTGAGCATTGCCCGCCACTACGAGTTCGTCAGCTATCCCGAGGTCCTGGCCTTTGCCAACGCCGTGGCCTGGATGGCCCACCAGCGGGACCATCACCCGGACCTGCTCGTGAGCTACCGGCATTGCACGGTGGCATGGCGCACGCACGACGCCGGTGGCATCACGCGCATCGACTTCGAATGCGCCGCCGCGGTGGACGCTTTGCGGGGAGCCGCTTGAGCCAGCCCCCCGAACTCGACCGTGGCCTGGTGGTGGCCAGTCACGGTCGCCACGTCGTCGTTGAAACCCCCGAAGGCCGGCAGCTGATCTGCCACCCACGCGGCAAGAAGAACCAGGCGGTCGTCGGCGACCGCGTGCTCTGGCTGGCCAGCGGCGACGAGGGCAGCATCGAGAAGGTGGAGCAGCGACGCAACCTCTTCTATCGCCAGGACGAGATCCGCACCAAGAGCTTTGCCGCCAACCTGGACCAGGTGCTGATCCTGATCGCAGCCGAGCCCGAGTTTTCCGAGAGCCAGCTGGCCCGCGCGCTGGTGGCCGCCGAAGCCGAGCGCATCCAGCCCCTGATCGCGCTCAACAAGAGCGATCTGGCCGATCTCTTTGCACGCGCCTGGGCGCGCCTGGAGCCCTACCGTCGCATGGGCTACACCGTGCTGCCGCTCAACCTCAAGGCGCCAGGCTGCCCGGCCGAACTGGTGGCGCTGCAGATGCAGCTGCGCGACAAGGCCACCCTGGTGCTGGGCCCTTCGGGCGCAGGCAAGAGCACGCTGATCAACCGCCTGGTGCCCGGCGCCCAGGCCCAGACCGGCGAGATCTCCACGGCGCTCAACTCCGGCAAGCACACCACCACGAGCACGCGCTGGTACTGGGTGGATGAGACGCGTCAGACCGCGCTGATCGATTCACCGGGCTTCCAGGAATTCGGCCTGCAGCATATCGAGGCAGCGCAACTGGCCGGCCTCATGCCGGACCTGCGCATGCACACGGGCGATTGCCGCTTCTACAACTGCAGCCACCTGCACGAGCCAGGCTGCGGTGTGACCGCCGCGGTGGACGAGAAATCAGGGGGGACGGGCATCAGCCCATCCCGCTACAGAATCTATAGCGAGTTGCACGCCGAGCTGTCACAGGCCCCGCGCTACTGAAGCAGCGGGCTAGCCGATCAGGCGCGCGAGGGTGAGCAACGCGAGCAGCAGCATCCACAACACGACCGAGCGCCAGACCAGGCCCACGATGCTGCGCAGGTGCGCGAGTTGCGGCTCGTAGCGCGCGGAGGCGGCGGGCATCTGCTCCTGGGCGTCGCCCTGGGCCATGGCCGTGGTGCCCAGACGCACATTGATGGCACCGGCCGTGGCTGCGACGATCAGACCGTCGTTGCCACCCAGCCCCTCGCTCTCGGGCAGGGACTCGTAGCGGCGCCAGTTGTCCACCGCATCCTCGAAACTGCCGACGATGGCAAAAGCCAGCGCCGTCACGCGTGCCGGCAACCAGTCCACCCACTGCCAGGCGCGCGCGGCGGCGACGCAGGCCGCATCGCTGACGGCCGGCGCCTGACGGCGCGCCACATGGGGCCAGTAGCGCGTGACGAACTCGGCCAGGCGGTAGAGCACGGCACCGGCCGGCCCCAGGCCCAGCACGGCCAGCACGATGAACCAGCTCAGTACGCCAAAGACATGGCGGTGCGCGGCCAGCACCGAAAACTCGAGCACGTGGCGGATGATCTCGCGCGGCGGCAGTTCGCTGGCGTCGATCTGCCGCCACTCGGCCAGCAGGCGCCGCGCCTCCACCTCGTCCCCCACTTCCAGCGCATCGCGGATGGCGGTGAAGTGGTGGCTGAACTGGCGAAAACCCAACGTGACGTAGAGCACGGCCACGTTCCAGAGCATGGCCAGAGGCCAACCCACATAAGTGCAGAGCAGCCAGTAGATGCCCAGCGCAATCAGCGCCGGCAGCAGCACGGCAAAACCCCAGGCCAGCCAGCCATGCGCGGCTTGCCCTGCATCAAGCTTGCGCACCACCCAGCGCATCCAGCTGCGCATGCCTGCATGCACCGCATTGCCACGCGCCAGGGGACGCGCCTGTTCGATCAGCAAAGCCAGCAGGAGGGAGAAGAAACTCATGCCGCGATCATAGCGGCGGCCAACTGACGCGCCGCTTGCGCAGAAGGCTCAGGCCGCCAGGAAGCGGTAAAAATTGCGCAGCATGCCGGCCGTCGCACCCCAGATGTAGCGTTCGGTGGCGCCGTCCTGCCAGGGCATGGAAAACCATTCGCGCCGCACCCCCTCGAACTCGAAGGCGTGGCGACGGTGATGGGCCGGATCCAGCAGAAAGGACAGGGGCACTTCGAAGACATCGGCCACCTCGCCCGGGTTGGGCACCAGCGTGAAGCCCGGCCGCACCCAGGCCACGACCGGTGTGATGACAAAAGCTGTGCCCGTGGTGTAGATGGGCAGGGTGCCCAGCACCTGCACGTAGTCACGCGCCAGACCCACCTCCTCTTCAGCTTCGCGCAGGGCGGCGTCCACCACATCGACATCGGTCTCGTCGACCTTGCCGCCGGGAAAAGCGATCTGCCCGGAATGGTTGGCGAGATGGCTGGTGCGCTGGGTCAGCAGCAGCGTGGGCTCGGGCCGCGCCACCAGGGGCACCAGCACGGCAGCCTGGGCGGGCTGGCGCTGGGTGAAGCGCGGCTCGGCCCGCACCTCGGGTTGCCAGTCGGGCGGAGCGGCAAAGCGCTGGCGCAGGAAGGCGGCCTGCAGGCGTTCGGCCGGCACGGCAGGCAGGTGGCTGTCCACCCCGGCCACAGGCACCTGGCGCGGATCGAAGTTGGGCAGCTTGGACAAAGGGGTGATGTGATCGGACGATGACATCGGGAGCACCAAAAACAAAACCGCCCGGGCGCAGGCGCGAGGGCGGTTGGGGTCTGGACCGGCTGAAGCTTACTCGGCAGCAGCGGCAGACTTGCTGACCAGCTTTTCCTTGATGCGGGCCGACTTGCCGCTGCGGTCGCGCAGGTAGTACAGCTTGGCGCGGCGCACGTCACCGCGGCGCTTGACTTCGATGCTGGCGATCAGCGGGCTGTAGGTCTGGAAGGTACGCTCCACGCCTTCGCCGCTGGAG
>CAMLNH010000218.1 GCA_946481355.1 uncultured Curvibacter sp. | reverse complement strand
CGGGCCGCGTGCTCACGCGCGACCAGATCATGGAGGCCGTGCGCGGCCGCGAGCTCGAAGCCTTCGACCGCTCCATCGACGTGCACATGGGCCGCATCCGCGCCGCCATCGAGGCCGATCCCAAGAACCCCAAGCGCATCCTGACCGTGCGCGGTGTGGGCTACGTCTTCGCGCGTCAGCAGGACTGACATGGCCACCCCTTTGGCCCAACGCCTCTACCTGCGCATCTGGCTCGCGGTGGTCGCTGCCATCGTGCTGCTGACCCTGATCTTCGGCTGGATCTGGCGTGCCGAGGCCGAGCGCGAACGTGCCCAGCGCCCGGGCCGCGAGATCATCCTGCGCAACGCCCAGGGTGAGGTACTGGGCCAGGCCCAGGCGCGCGGCAACCGCGTGCCGGGTCAGGGCTGGGAGTTCGAGGTGCCGCTGCGCAACGGGCAGACCGTCTTCGTGCAGCTGCCGCGCCCGGGCAACCGCCCGCCACCGCCGCCTGCGCCCTCGTGGTGGCAACCCCCCTACAACCTGCTGGCCATGCTGGTGCTCGTGGCCTCGGCCGTGGCCCTGGGCGCCTATCCCATCGTGCGCCGCCTGACCAAGCGGCTCGAAGCCCTGCAGCAAGGCGTGGAGCGCTGGGGCGAAGGCGATCTGGGGCGCCGTCTGCCCGAAGACGGGCAAGACGAGGTGGCCTTTCTGGCCCAGCGCTTCAACGTGGCCGCCGTGCGCGTGCAGGCCCTGCTGCTCTCGCACAAGGCCCTGCTGGCCAACGCCTCGCACGAGCTGCGCTCGCCGCTGGCGCGCATCCGCATGGGTCTGGAGCTGCTCGAAAGCCAGCCCGGCCCGGCCACGCGCGCAGAGATCGCCCGCGACATCCGCGAGCTGGATCAGCTGATCGACGAGATCCTGCTCGCCAGCCGCCTGGACGCCAGCCCCGACGACCTGGGCCCGCTCGAACCTGTGGATCTGGTGGGCCTGGGTGCCGAGGAATGCGCGCGTACCGGCGCCGATTTCGAGACCGCGCCCGGCGTGACCAGCGTGGTGGTCGCGGGCCTGACCCGCCTGCTGCGCCGCGCGCTGCGCAACCTGCTGGAGAACGCGCGCCGTCATGGGGCGGGCACCGTCACCCTAACCCTGCGGACCCAGGGCGGCCAGATCGAGATCCGTGTCTGCGACCAGGGCCCGGGCGTGCCCGCGGCCCTGCGTGAACGCATCTTCGAACCCTTCTTCCGCCTGCCCGGCGCCTCCGAACGCGAAGGCGGCGTGGGCCTGGGGCTGGCCCTGGTGCGCTCCATCGCCCAGCGCCACGGCGGCAGCGTGCACTGCGAGGAGAACCCCGGCGGCGGTGCCTGCTTCGTGCTACGCCTGCCCCTGGCGCACTGACCCGGGTTTGAAACGACCCCGGCCGTGAAAAACCGCACGCCCGGCCCGGTCCGGGGACTGGTATTCGGGGCCGGCCTTTCCTATGGTGGATGACAGACGAGACATCGCCATGAACACCACCGCCGCCCCTGCCGATCGCCCGACCCTGGTCAGGCACCACCCCAGCTTCCGCGGCCTGCGGGTCGAGCAGAACCTGCTGAGCCCCATCACCATGTACACGATCGAGCTGGACTGCCTGGGTCTGTTCATCTCGGATTCCAGCCTCGAAGCCTTCAACATGGCCTTTGAAGCCTTGTTCAACCCCGGACCGCCCGCTCAATTGAACTGAAGAAGCATCCTGAATGTCTTATTTCGCGACACTTCGGTGCACGTATCCCCAATTTGTGGGATATGAAATCAGCGCAGCGGTCGATATATTTCTTTCCGTACTGCTGTCACAGTCAAGTTTTTCCAGATACCGCCGGTTTGCGTTTTCCTCTAGCAGCGCAGGCCGGTGTCAACGATCCCAACGACGTCCTTTCGAGGACTTTCAAAGCCACCCGCAAGGGTGGCTTTTTTTTATCCCGGATCCGGATCAGGCGGCCTGCAGGGCGCGCAGCACGCGGTCGGCGTGGATGTCGTTGAGGCAACGCAGATGGCCCAGCGGGCACTCGCGCTCGAAGCAGGGCGCGCAGTCCAGCGGGGGCTGGTAGGCCGGGTCCTGCTTGAGCCAGAGCACGCGGGCCCGGTCGCTGAGCGGCGGCGTGTGCTCAGGGCTGCTGGAGCCGAAGATGGCCACTTGCGGCACATCCAGGGCCGCAGCCACGTGCATGAGGCCGGTGTCGTTGCTGATGACGCGGCGTGCGCCGGCGATCAGCGCAAAGGCTTCGTCCAGACGCGTGGCGCCGGCCAGGTTGCGGCAATCGGCGCCAGTGGCCAGGGCGCAGATCTCCACACCCAGCGGCGCCTCCTTGCCCGAGCCAAGCACGATGACGGGCGCATCCAGCGAGCGCGCCAGCTCGGCATAACGCGCCACCGGCCAGCGCTTGGCCGGGCCGTACTCGGCACCGGGCACGAAGACGTAGTAGCCGCCGCGCGTCAGCCCCTGTTGCGCTACCGCCACCTGGATCTGCGCGTTGTCTACATGCAGCTGCGGCCGGTCGGTCTCGATGCCGGGCTCGCCCGCCAGTGCGGAGTAGAAAGCCACCATGGGCGGGCGTTTGCCCTTGGACGGGTTCTTGAGGCGGTGCGTGAGCAGGCCCACACGCGCCTCGCCCAGATAGCCCACACGCTTGGGAATGCTGGCCAGAAAGGGCAGCAGGGCGCTCTTGATGGAGTTGGGCAGCACATAGGCCGTCTGGAAACGGCCCTCGAACTGCTGCGCCAGCGCACGCCGGGCCTTGAACTGCAGGCCGCCGTGCGCAAACGGGAATTCGATGACCTCGGCCACCTGCGGCATGGCGCGGTAGACCGGCGCGACCCAGGGCAGGGCCCCGACGGTCAGCCGCTCGCCGCGCGCGGCGAGCCGGCGCATCAGCGGCTCGGTCATGACCGCGTCCCCGATCCACTGGGGCGCGATCACGAGTACATCAGTGATGCGCTGCGTAGTGTTCACCGGCCTTCAGCTTGTAGACCGTGCCGCAGTACGGGCACTTGGCTTCGCCGGTGTGGCCCACATCGAGGTAGACCTTGGGGTGGCTGCTCCAGAGCTTCATGTCGGCCTTGGGGCTGGGGCAGTAGACCCCGCCCTGGTGGTTCAGGTCGGTCGCCAGCAGTTCGACTGTCTGTTTACTCATGCTTGCCTCGTTTCTACTTGTACGGCAACGCTCACCTCAGGACTTCATCGCAGAACGCTGCGGAACCGGCTTGGCCGGGCCGCTGGCGTTGCCCCCTGCAAGGGGGTGGCGAAGCGAACGAAGGGAGCGCAGCCTGGGGGTCTTAAACCTTGGTCAGCCAGTGGGCGTACTTGGGATTGCGGCCGTTCACGATGTCGAAGAAGGCGCTCTGGATCTTCTCCGTGATCGGGCCGCGCGAACCGATGCCGATCTCGACGCGGTCGAGTTCGCGGATGGGGGTGACTTCCGCAGCCGTTCCCGTGAAGAAAGCCTCGTCCGCAATGTAGACCTCGTCGCGCGTGATGCGCTTCTGCACGATCTCCAGGCCCAGGTCCTTGGCGATGTGGAACACGGTGTTGCGCGTGATGCCGTTGAGCGCGCCGGCCGAGAGGTCGGGCGTGTAGATCACGCCGTTCTTGATGACAAAGATGTTCTCGCCCGCGCCTTCGGACACGAAACCGGACGAATCGAGCAGCAGCGCCTCGTCGTAGCCGTCATCCGTGGCTTCCATGTTCGCCAGGATGGAGTTGCTGTAGTTGCTCACCGCCTTGGCCTGCGTCATGGTGATGTTGACGTGGTGGCGCGTGTAGCTCGAGGTCTTCACGCGGATGCCGCGCTTGAGGCCCTCTTCACCCAGATAGGCCCCCCAGGCCCAGGCCGCGACCATCAGGTGGATGGTGTTGCCCTTGGGCGAGACGCCCAGCTTCTTGTCGCCGATCCAAGTCAGCGGGCGCAGGTAGCAGCTCTCGAGCTTGTTGGCGCGCACCACTTCCTTCTGCGCCTCGTTGACCTGCTCCATGCTGAAGGGGATCTTCATGCGCAGGATCTTGGCGCTGTTGAACAGGCGCTCGGTGTGCTCCTGCAGGCGGAAGATGGCCGTGCCGTTGACCGTGTTGTAGGCCCGCACGCCCTCGAAGGCGCCGCAGCCGTAGTGCAGGGTGTGGGTCAGCACGTGGATCTTGGCGTCGCGCCATTCCACCAGCTTGCCGTCCATCCAGATTTTGCCGTCGCGGTCGGACATCGAGGTCGGTAGGGAGCTCATTCGTTCTTTCCTGGGTAGAGGGGAAGCGCCGGTACAAAACGGCGCGAAACCGTGATTTTACGGGGCCGGCGGCAGGCCCGGCAGGGTGGTCACCCCGGCATCGACCGGGGGCTCGGGGCGGCGAAACTCCCAGCGCACCAGCTTGCCGTCCTGGAAGTCGCAGGTGACGGAAGCGTCCGAGGGGTCGGTCCAGCGGAACTGCTCAGGCTGGGTATCGGGCGGGCTGAGCTGCACGCCCAGCGAACGCGTCATGGCGATCACGTGCATCAGCGTCATCTTGGGCTTGAGCTTGGCCTGCAGCATCACGGCGCTGCCCACATAGCCCAGGGGCATATTGGCCGCGCGCTTGAGGATGTGCATGAGGCGGGTGAAGTGCAGCATCAGCCAGAGCGTGAGCGCACCCACGGCAAAGGCCACGCCACCCCAACCCCAGGCCCGGTAGCCGGCAACGACGAGCACCACGGCCCCGATGGGCAAAAGAATCTTCTGAATCGACATGGCCCCGATTGTCTCAGAGCATCTCCAGAGCCGACGGCCCGGTGGGCGGGGCGAACAGCCGGTCGAGCTCGGCGCGCTGGGCCGCGTCCAGCACGATGTCGCGCACCGCCGCGTTCTCGCGCACATGGGCGGCGCCGGCCGACTTGGGGATGGCGATCACGCCCTCCTGCCCGAGCAGCCAGGCCAGCGCGGCCTGGGCCGGTGTCATGCCGTGGCGGCGCGCAAAGT
>CAMLNH010000217.1 GCA_946481355.1 uncultured Curvibacter sp. | reverse complement strand
TGCCCGTGCTGGCCTATCTGCGCGACACGCAGAACTACATCCACCTCGCGGCCCATGGCCTGACGCTCTTTGACGTGGCACCGAGCCGGGTCGAGAAGGACCTGGAGCAGTGGCAGGGGATCTGCCGCTGGCTCGACAAATAAAGGTCGACATCGCGTCGCGTGCATGACAGGGCCGCCCGCGGGCGGCCCGCTACATTGGCGGCATGAAAACCTTCCAGTCCCTCCAGGAGTTCCCCGCGCTCGTGGGCCAGGAAGTCGCGGTCAGCGACTGGCTCACCATTACGCAGGAGCAGGTCAACCTTTTTGCACAGGCCACGGGTGACCACCAGTGGATCCACGTCGATGTGGAGCGTGCCAAGGCCGGCCCCTTCGGTGCGCCCATCGCCCACGGCTTTCTGACCCTGTCCCTGCTGCCGCGCTTCTTCGAGACCACGATGGAGATCGTCGAGTCGCGCATGGGCGTGAACTACGGCCTCAACCGTGTACGTTTCATGGCCCCGGTGCCCGTGGGCAGCCGCCTGCGCGCGCGCATGAAGCTGCTGGCCTGCGAGCCCATCGCCAACGGCGGTGTGCAGATGACCTGGGAAGTGACGATCGAGCGCGAGGGCGAGGCCAAGCCGGTGTGTGTGGCCGAGTCGATTGCGCGGCGCTACCCCTGAGCGACTTCAGTCCGTCGCAAAGCCGTTCTGTCGCCAGGCCTCGAAGACCGTCACCGCCACCGCGTTCGAGAGGTTGAGGCTGCGCTGGCCTGCGCGCATGGGCAGCTTGAGCTGCTGCGCCGGGGTGAAAGCGGCACGCACCGCATCGGGCAGGCCGCTGGTTTCCGAACCGAAGACCAGCCAGTCGCCGGGCTGGAAAGCGATATCGTGGACAAAACCCGTGCCACGCGTGGTGAGCGCGTACATGCGCTCGGCCGCCGGTCGCTCGGCGGCCAGAAAGGCGTCCCAGCTCGCATGGCGACGCAGCTCGGCGTACTCGTGGTAGTCCAGGCCGGCCCGGCGCATGAGCCGGTCTTCCATCGAGAAGCCCAGCGGTTCGATCAGGTGCAGGGTGCAGCCCGTGTTGGCCGCCAGGCGGATGACGTTGCCCGTGTTGGGCGGGATCTCGGGGTGGACCAGGACGATGTGGAACATGGGGTCCTATTGTCGTCGCGCGATGCACTGGAAATTTGCGTTTCGCTTCCTAGAATGAAGCCATCCGGACCCAGGAGACGAAGCATGAAACCACTGGATCAGTTGAATCGGGACTTTGGCGCCTTCTTTCCCAGCGGCCATATGGTGGTGGCGTTCCACCAAGCCGAGGACGCACACCGGGTCGTCCTCGAGCTGGAGGAAATGATGCATCGCCCGCCCGATGTGCTTGAAGTCGCGCCCCAGGATATGGCGAGCTTTGCCGAGAAGAACCTGCACGAGGCCGGCTTCATCGCCAACCTGGGCACCAGCCTCACCACGGTACAGGCATTCCTGGATGCGGCGCGCGCCGGGGCCACTTTCCTGATCCTGCCCACGCCCACCCAGCAGATGGCCGAACACGTCTCACAGGCCATCCACCACGTGCCTTTCATGCTGGCCGAGCGCTACCACCGCATGGTCATCGAGACGGTGCACTGACGCGTACGCTCATTCGGTCCGGGCCAGGATCAGGCCCGTGATGTGATCTGCGCCGGCCTTACGCAGCAGTCGGGCAGCGGCGTGCAGCGTGGCGCCGCTGGTCATCACATCGTCGACCAGCACGAGCCGGCGGCCCCGCAGGACTGCTTCTGCGCCTGGAGCCAGGCCGAAGGCGTCCTGCACATTGCGCAGGCGGCCGCTCAGTGGCAGGCTGCTCTGGGCTGGCGTATCGCGCAGGCGCAGCAGCAGATCGGCGCGCGTCTTGTCGGGCGCCAGCTGCCGGGCCAGCTCCAGGGCCTGGTTGAAGCCGCGCTCGCGCAGCCGCCGGGGCGACAGCGGCAAGGGCAGCAGCAGGTCGGCGCCCTGCAGAGCCGCATCGACACCGGGACTGTCCCGCATCAGTCTTGCCAGCGTCGACGACCAGCCGGGGCTGGGGCCGAATTTGTAGCGCGCGATCAGGCCGCTCCATGGGTATTCATAAGGGACGATGGCCAGGCACTGGTCCAGCGGAGGTGCGTCCTTGATGCATGCGCCGCAGCGCGCCACACCGGCCGGCAAGGGCAGGGCGCACAGGCTGCAGCGAGCGCGCGGCCGGGCAAAGCGCGCCGTGCAGGCGGGGCAGATGGGGCGGGCCGGCCAGGCATGGCAGAGCGCGCACTGCCCGGGCAGCGCGGCGCTGAGGCGATGGAGCAGGGCGCGAAACATGGTCTTGAGCCAGGGCAGGCCCCAGTCAATATACTCGCCGCTTCGCCATGAACGATCCCCGCCCGCCCACCATCGACCCCGTGGCTGCCGCACGCTGGCAGCAGCGGCCGCAGCCGGCCTCGGCCTGGTTGCACGAAGAGGTGGCGCGCCGCATGGAGCAGCGCCTGGACTGGATCGTGCGCCAGCCCGCCTCATGGCTGCACTGGGAGCCGGTGCGCGGTGGTCTGCAGGCGCAGGCCTTGCTGACCCGGCGCTATCCCGAGGCCCGTTGTGAGGTCCGGGCCCTGGTGCCGCAGGAAAAGGCGCTGGCCCTGCAGGCCGTGAAACGACCCTGGTGGCAACCCGCGCGCTGGCCCCGGATGCTGAAGACGGCGCTGCGACCGGCCCCGGCCAACCCGGCGGTCGAACTGCTCTGGGCCAATATGACGCTGCACATGGCGGGCGATCCGCAGGCCCTGATCCGCCAGTGGCATGAGGCGCTGGCGGTGGACGGCTTTCTGATGTTCTCCTGTTTCGGGCCCGACACCCTGCGCGAGCTGCGCGCGCTCTACCAGGCCCTGGGCTGGCCGCCGCCCGCGCATGAGTACACCGACATGCACGATTGGGGCGATATGCTGGTGGGCGCCGGTTTTGCCGAGCCCGTGATGGACATGGAGCGTATCGAGCTGACCTTCGAGACGCCGCAGCGCCTGCTGCAGGAGTTGCGCGAGCTCGGCCGCAACCTGCACCCGGCGCGCGCGACCGGCCTGTGGGGACGGGGCAGCCTGGCGCGGCTGCACGAGGCCCTGGCTGGGCTGGCCGATCCGGCCCACGAGGGGCGTCTGAAGCTCACCTTCGAGGTCATCTACGGCCACGCCTTCAGGCCGCAGCGCCGCTTGACGGTGGAATCCGAAACCCGGTTGAGCCTGGACGAAATGCGCGACAGTCTGCGTCGTGGAGGGGGCCGTCTTCCGGCTTGAGGCCGGTTTGCATGTCCATGACGGCGTGAGGGGCTGGGCTACAATAAGCGGTTGCTGAATTTTGCGATTCAACGGCAGCTTGCCGCCTGCATCCGCCATGGGTGCAAGGCGCATCGGTCACAAGCCGTGTGCGGTGCGAGCCTGAGCAGTCCTGGAATATTTAAGACATTGAAGAAGTGAACATGATGAAGAGCATTTCTAATAAATTGGCTTCACTGCTGCTCACGGCTGGCGCATGGGCCGGCTCGGCGGCCTTCACCGCGGCCCAGGCTGTCAACGATCTGCCTGGCGGTCCTGCGGTCAATCAGCTCAATCTGGGCCCGGCGGCCACCAAGATCGCGGCCGAACAGCAGTGGCTGCACTGGTTCATGCTCATCATCTGCACCGTCATCTTCGTTGGCGTGTTCGGGGTGATGTTCTATTCCATCATCAAGCACCGCAAGTCTGTCGGCCACAAGCCGGCTGACTTCCACGAGTCTGTGGCCGTGGAAATCGCCTGGACCGTGGTCCCCTTCATCATCGTGATCCTGATGGCCCTGCCCGCGACCAAGGTCGTCGTCGCCATGAAGGACACCAGCAACGCCGACCTGACCATCAAGGTCACCGGTTACCAGTGGAAATGGGGGTATGACTACCTCAAGGGCGAAGGCGAGGGCATTGGCTTCATCTCCACGCTGGACAACAACCATCGCGTGATGTCCGAGTCCGGCAAGCCCCCGGCCACCGACGACTACCTGCTCAAGGTCGACAATCCGCTGGTGGTCCCGGTGGACAGGAAGATCCGCATCATCACCACCGCCAACGACGTGATCCATGCCTTCATGGTGCCGGCCTTCGGCATCAAGCAGGACGCCGTGCCCGGCTTCGTGCGCGACACCTGGTTCCGCGCCGAGAAGACAGGCGACTTCTATGGCCAGTGCGCCGAGCTCTGTGGCAAGGAGCACGCCTATATGCCCATCCACGTGAAGGTGCTGTCGGCGGAAGATTACGCCAAGTGGGTCGACGAGCAGAAGAAGGTCATGGCCGCCAAGGCCGATGACCCGAACAAGGTCTGGGTGCTGGACGACCTGGCCAAGCGTGGCGAGAAGGTCTATGCCGCCAACTGTGCGGCCTGCCACCAGGCCAACGGCAAGGGTGCGGGCCCGATCAAGGCGCTCGACGGCTCGGCTCTCGTGCTGGACGCCGACAAGAGCAAGCAGATCGCCATCATGCTCAACGGCAAGGGTGCCATGCCGGCCTGGAAACAGCTGAGCGACACCGAGATCGCCGCTGTCATCACCTACACCAAGAACAACTGGTCCAACAAGACCGGCCAGCTGGTGCAGCCGGCCGACATCCGGACTGCCCGCAAGTAAGCCGCTGTCGTCAGACGTAGAGAATTCAGAAGGAAATCACGATGAGTGCCGTTCTTGACCATCACGATCACCACGCCCACGACGACCATCACCATGCCCCCACGGGCTGGCGGCGCTGGGTCTTCGCGACCAACCACAAGGACATCGGGACCCTGTACCTGCTGTTCGCCTTCACCATGCTCATGGTGGGCGGCGTGCTCGCCCTGCTGATCCGCGCCGAGCTGTTCCAGCCCGGGCTGCAGGTCGTGAACCCCGAGCTGTTCAACCAGCTCACCACCATGCACGGTCTGATCATGGTGTTCGGCGCCATCATGCCGGCCTTCGTGGGCTTTGCGAACTGGA
>CAMLNH010000216.1 GCA_946481355.1 uncultured Curvibacter sp. | reverse complement strand
CGCTGCTGGCGCCGGGCGGCCAGCGCCTGGCCGATGTGCTGATCAACACCCAGATCACGCTGGATCCTGAGGGCCGTCGGACGGATTTCGAGCGGCTGGGCATACCCGTGATCCAGGCCATGGCCTACCGCAAGAGTGGGGGCGAGGCGGCGTGGCGCGAGGACCCCGTGGGCATTCCGCTGATGGACGTGCCTTTTTACCTGGCCCAGTCCGAATACGCGGGGGTGCACGACATCATGGTCGCGGCCGCCAACGATGCCAACGACCAGCTCCAGCCCATCCCCGAGCAGGCTTCCGCCGTGGCGAACAAGGCGCTGGCACTCGCACGACTTGCGCACACGAGCCCGGCCGACAAGCGCGTGGCCTTCATGTTCTGGAACTACCCGCCGGGCGAGAAAAACCTGGGCGCGTCCTACATGAACCTGCCCAGGAGTTTCGAGCAGACGCTGGCGGTGATGAAAGCCCAGGGCTACCGTACCGAAGCGCTGGCCGCCGATGAGCTGCTGGCGCGTCTGCAGCGCCTGCTCAAGCCCTATTACCGCCCGGGCCAGGTGACGCAGGAGATGGAAGCGCTGCTGCGCGAAGACCTGGCGGATCTGCTGCCCCTGGCCACCTACAAACAATGGCTGGATGGCCTGCCCAAGGCGCGGCGCGAGGCCTGGATCGCCACGGCCGGCAAGCCCGAAGACTCCGTGCTGCTCGTGCGACGCAAGGGCGAACTGTTTTTTGTGATCCCGCGTCTCAAGCTGGGCAACGTCGTCATCACGCCGCAGCCGCCGCGCGGTGAACCCGTGGTGCAGAGCGTCTACGCCAAGACCAAGGAGATCTACCACTCTTCGAGCGCCGCGCCGCCGCACTCGTACATGGCGGCCTACCTCTGGATGCGCCAGCAGTTCCGCGCCGATGCGCTGGTGCACTACGGCACCCACGGCACGCAGGAATGGCTGCCGGGCAAGGAACGTGGCCTGTCCGTCTACGACGATCCGCTGCTGGCTTTGGGCGATATCCCCGTGATCTATCCTTACATCGTCGACAACATCGGCGAAGCCGTGCAGACCAAGCGTCGCGGTCGCGCGGTCAACATCAGCCACCAGACTCCGCCCATGGCGCCGGCTGGCCTGCACAGCGTGCTCAACGCCATCCACGACGATCTGCACGCCTGGATGGGACAGGACGAGGGTGCGGTCAAAGTGCAGCTGCGCGAACGCGTGATCGCTGCCGCGGTGAAGGAGCGCATAGCCCTCGACATGGGCTGGACGCGTGAGCGCATGGTGGCCGAGTTCCCGGCCTTTGCCACGCTGCTGCACGACCATCTGCACGAGCTTGCCCAGATGGTGCACCCGCTGGGCCTGCACACCTTCGGCCACGGCTCCGACGAGCAGGGACGGCTCTACACCGTGATGATGATGTTGGGCAAGCCCTACTGGGAAGCCGCGGCCCGTCATGTCAGCGGCAAGGACGAGGAGGCCGACGAGGCCCTGGTCGCCGACTACCAGAAGATGACGCAGACCGCGCCTTACCGTCTGCTGCGCACCCACGTGGCCGAAGGCCGTGCATTGGATGCGTTGCCTGGCGAACTCCAGGCCCAGCTGGTGCAGGCGCGCCGCTGGCATGCTGACCTCCAGGCCGAGGGCGAGACCCGCGCCTTGCTGGCCGCGCTCGACGGCCGCTACATTCCCACATCCTACGGCGGCGACCCGATCAAGAACCCGGACAGCCTGCCCACGGGGCGCAACCTCTACGGCTTCGACCCTTCGCGGGTACCGACCCAGGCCGCCTGGGCCGCGGGCAAGGCGGCGCTGGACAAACTCGTGGCCGCACATCGCGAGAAGACCGGCGAGACGCCGAGCAAGTTCACCTTCACGCTCTGGTCGGTCGAGACCATGCGCCACCAGGGCATGCTTGAAGCCCAGGCGCTCTGGGCACTGGGCGTGGAGCCGGTCTGGGATGCGGGAGGCCGCGTGGTCAACGTCAAGCTCGTGCCGCGCGCGCAGCTCGGCCGTGCGCGCATCGACGTGGTGCTCTCGGCCACCGGCCTGTACCGCGACCATTTCCCCAATGCCATGAAGCAGCTGGCGCGCGCCGCGCAGCTGGCCGCACAGGCGGCAGAGGAGAGCGACAACCCCGTAGCCGCCAACAGTCGCCGCATCGCGGCGCAACTCGTGGCCCAGGGCTGGCAGCGCGAGGCCGCGCAGCGTGCGGGCGAGACGCGCATCTACTCGGGTGCGTCGGGTGAGTACGGCTCGGGCCTGGACGACGCGGCGTTGGCCACCGACACATGGAAGGGCAAGGAGCAGGGGGACCGCATGCTGGCCGAGTTGTATCTGCGCCGCATGCAGTACGCCTTCGGTCCCGACGAGACCGAATGGGGCAAGAGCGGCAATGAGTTGGCCAAGGCGGCCGGCGGACGCGGCACGGGGGACGTGAACCTCTACGCTGCCCACCTCAAGGGCACGCAGGCCGCGGTGCTGGCGCGTACCTCCAACCTCTACGGCATGTTGACCACGGACGATCCTTTCCAGTACCTGGGCGGCATCGCCACGGCCGTGCGTTATCTGGACGGCAAGGCGCCCGAGCTCTTCATCTCCAACCTGCGCGGCAGTGGTTCAGGCAAGGCCGAACATGCCAGCAACTTTCTGGCCAAGGAGCTGGCCACGCGCAACTTCCATCCGGGCCATATCCAGGGCCTCATGAAGGAGGGCTACGCCGGTACCCTGCAGATGCTCGACAGCATGAACAACTTCACGGGCTGGACCACGGTGGCGCGCGAGATCGTGCGTGGCGACCAGTGGCAGGAGTTCGTCGACGTCTATGTGCGCGACAAGCACAAGCTGGGTCTAAAGGACTGGTTCGAGAAGAACAACCCGCACGCGCTGGCGCAGATGATGGAGCGCATGATCGAGACCGCGCGCCAGGACTACTGGCAGCCCGACCGCGCCACGCTGGAAGAGCTCAAGGCGCGTTACCGTGAACTGGCCCGCCGCCATGACGTGCGCAGTGACAACATGACCTTCCAGGAATACGTGGGCCTGCCCGGTTTCGGGCTGGGCAAGCCGATCACGGCCCAGCCGGCGCAGGTGAGCGCGCAGTCCGATCTCGCGCCGCCGGCACCGCCCCTGATCGAAGGCATGCAGCTGGAGCAGGTGCTGCCCGAGACCCGGAGCGTGGTGCAGATGCTGGGCATGCTCCTCATACTGGCCTGCCTGGGCGCGGCGGTGTTCTTTGGGGGCTGGCGGCAATGGAGACGCGCATGAGACGAGAGATGAACCGACGCACCTGGAGCACCTGGCTGCTGGCCCTGGGCCTGATGGGTGGGACGCAGGCCCAGACCCGGACGGTCGAGCCGCATCCTTTGCTGGACCGTATCTGGGACGTGCGCGCCGGCGCCTACCTCAGCACGGACGCGCTCTTCCAGCGTGCCGCCGCCGCGCGCTACGTGTTGCTCGGCGAGCGGCACGACAGCGAAGCCCACCATGAGCGCCAGCTGCAGATGCTGCAGGCCCTGGGCGCACGCGGCCTCAGGCCCGCGCTGGCCATGGAACAGTTCGACCTTGAGTCCCAGTCGGCCTTGCACCAGGCGCAGCAGGCCGGTGTGCGCGATGCCGAGGCCCTGGCCGATGCCGGGCAGCTCAACCGCAAGGGCTGGCGCTGGCCCATGTACCGCGAGTTGATCGCCCACGCTGCGGAGCAGGGCTGGCCCCTGCTGGCGGCCAATCTCTCGCGCGCCGAGGCGCGCCGCATCGTGCTGGGCGAACTGCCCGCACCGCCTGCGGCCGACGCCGAGCAGCAGCGCCTGATGGAGCTGGACGTGATCCAGGGCCATTGCAGCCACCGTCCCTCGCCGGCCATCCTGGCTGGCATGACGGGGGCGCAGCGCGCGCGCGATGCTCGCATGGCCGCCGTGCTTGATGCCGCGGGCAGCCCCGTGGTGCTGATCGCCGGTGCCGGCCACGTGCGGCGCGACCGCGCCGTGCCGCGTCATCTGACCGAGCCCGAGCGAGCCCTGGTTGTCGGCCTGGTCGAAGTTCGCGAGGGCAGGGCGGCGCCCAAGGACTACGACAGCACTGGCTTTGATGTGCTCTGGTTCACGGCCAGCAAGGAGCGTCTTGATCCCTGTGCCGCCCCCCTGCCTGGTCTGGCCGGCCCGAAGTCTTCCCAACCTGTGTCCACCCAACCTGCTTCCAAGGAATCCCGATGAGCTCCAGCTCCATGATCGAAACCCTGATGTACCAGATCGGGCAACTGTTTCTCCTGCCCGTGCTGGTGCTGGTGGCTTTGCTTTTCCTCTACTCGCTCTACGTGCTTGGCGGTTTTGCCGTGCAGGCCTGGCAACGCCGTGACGCGCAGCAAAAGCGTGGTTTCCCACTGCTGCGTTATGCCGAGAACAAGCCGGCAGCCACCGAGGACGAACTCGACCTCTACGCCCATAAGCTGCTTGAACCCGAGCGTCTGGCGAGCCGTGTGGCACCCATGCTGGGTCTGGTGGGCACCATGATTCCCATGGGCCCGGCGCTCAAGTCCCTGTCCGACGGCAACCTGGCCCAGGTTTCGGGCAGCCTGACCGTGGCCTTCTCGGCCGTGATCCTGGCGCTGATCGCGGCCAGCATCACCTACTGGGTGGCCAATGTGCGCCGCCGCTGGCTGGCCGAGGAACTGGTGCTGCTGCAGCAGAAGGGGAAGACGGCATGAGCCTCAAGCTGCTGCACGAATCCGACAGCGACGACCCCATCCTGTCGGTGGTCAACATCATCGACATCTTCCTCGTCATCATCGCCGCGCTGCTGATCACCGTGGCACAGAACCCGCTGCTCAACGCCTTCAGCCAGCGCGACGTGACCGTCATCACCGACCCGGGCAAGCCGACGATGGAGATGATGATCAAGAAGGGCGAGAAGATCGAGCGCTACAAGGCCAGCGGCCAGATCGGCGAGGGCGAGGGCGCCAAGGCCGGTACGGCCTACCGCATGAAGGACGGCAGCATCGTCTACGT
>CAMLNH010000215.1 GCA_946481355.1 uncultured Curvibacter sp. | reverse complement strand
GTGAAGTGGCACAGCGAACACCGCGTGCTGCTCAACGGGCACAAGACGGTGATCTTCAAGTAAGCGGTTTACCTCGCAAACAAAAGCCCCGGCGTCTCGCGACTCGGGGCTTTTTTGTTGATCAGTTTAAGGCGATGCCTGTTGCACTCAGACGGCTAACGACCCGTAGCGGAAACTCACGACGTTAGACAGCAGACATTTGTAGCCCATGGTTGACGTCCCGGCAACGTCGGTTAGATGACCCTTTGGTAGCGAATCCAGTTAATGGCCTTCATGCAGATAGTCACGCCACTTTATTCATAGGCATAGCCATCTGGCAATACCACTTCCCCATCTGTCTTGACACTTGGTAAAGCTCGAAAGTAGCACAGCGGAATAAGTAAACCCGGGGCTTGCGGTCGGAAGACCGCGAATAGCCCTCCTCGACGATCATCCCCCGATCCCGAGACGACATACGTAATACCCTTGTACATGCCAAGCGTTGGCCTTGTGTATCCACCTCGATTCAAGTTGGTTGCGGAGGTATCCAATAAACGCGAGGAGAACTTGCTTTTTTGACGTTTTAGAGTGGCGGGGTTAGCGGTAGGGAATGGCCCTGGCGCGACGCCGTCCGGCAATTCAACGGTCAACTCTTTTCCCAACTCTTGCGCGACATCACTGTTGGCACCCTTCGCAAGGCGTTTTGCAAGCATAGCCTCCTCGCCGGGTGCAACCCAGATGTACCATGTGCAATAAAAACGAGGGTATTCGATATCGATTCGATAGACGACAGATGATGAGCCATTATTCAGCACATCGAAATTCGCTTGGTATACGTTGTACGACTGTTCTTCCCAAATCGGCTCCGAGAGTACCCGTGTTGCCTGTATTTTGTAGTGATAAAGGTCGTTCTCATCGTCACGCTTCAAGCTCATATTCTCTTTATCGAGCACGAGGGAACACACCTCCTTGGCAACCGATGCTTGCTCAAGCTGGACTATTCTTTCTCTCTCTGCGGCTTCTTGCAACCAAACAATTTGGGCCGCAATCGCCTCAGACAGCCAGTCCCTAGGCGTTTGCCGTTGATTGGGTTTTTTTATTTGCTTTTCATATCCGTCGGATAAGTACGCTAACCACTTTCGCTGGGTTTTGACAAGGTCGGTCTTCCATTCCTTCTGGTTGGCTGCAAGTGCGGACTTGTAAGCAGCAGTCAGTCTTTCGTCTGCGGCACTAAGTTTCTCGTTAGCACAAATGGCCACTTCAACTGCCTTCTTAGCTTTACTGCAATCGAAACTTGCAGCATTGGCAGTGCCTGCAAAGACAAGTGTCAAGACGAGGCAGTTAGGTATCTTCATGCGATTGATGATGTGATGAGTAAGTGAAGCATAGAGCGACTGCCTTCATCTACGGGATCAGTGGCATTCTTATCGACATTCCGGCTGATCTGTATCCCCAAAATGTGGGATGAATGACTGCTTGCGAGACGATTTGCAGATGTCCGCTCCTGGCCGATAGCAGCGGCCAGCCCAAAGGATTACTAAAGCAGAAAGCCCCGACTCTCACGAGCCGGGGCTTTCTCTTTCTTGTGCGCAAGAAGACGTCAGGCCGCCTGCGCCACCTTCTCCACATACCCCAGCTTGTCCAGCGCCGCGGCCAGTTGGGCCACGCTGCGGTCCGGGTTGTGCAACTTGTCCAGGCCGAAGAGGCCGATGCGGAAGGTGCTGAAGTCGGCGGGCTCGTCGCACTGCAGGGGTACGCCGGCGGCGGTCTGCAGGCCCTGGGCCAGGAACTTCTTGCTGTTCTGGATCTCGGCGTCGGTGGTGTAGCTCACGACCACGCCCGGGGCCTTGAAGCCATCCGCCGCCACGCTGACGAAGCCACGGGCTTCGAGCAGGGCACGCACCTTGTTGCCCAGGGTGATCTGTTCCTGGCGCACCTTGTCGAAACCGTAGTCACGCGTCTCGCGCATCACCTGGTCCAGACGCGCCAGCGCGTCGGTGGGCATGGTGGTGTGGTACATGTGGCCGCCGTTTTCATAGGCTTCCATGATCTGCAGCCACTTCTTGAGGTCGGCCGCGAAGCTGGTGCTGGTGGTGCCGTCGATGGCCTTGCGGGCGCGTTCGCTGAGCATGACCATGGCGCAGGCGGGCGAGCCGCTCCAGCCCTTTTGCGGGGCGCTGACCAGGATGTCCACGCCCGTGGCCTTCATGTCGACCCAGAGGCAGCCGGAGGCGAT
This sequence comes from uncultured Curvibacter sp., assembly GCA_946481355.1. The sequence goes on along the minus strand of CAMLNH010000215.1, from coordinate 2,778 downwards.
GCAGTCCAGCACAAAGAGGCCGCCCACTTCATGGACGGCATCGGTCACCTTCTTCAGGTAGTCGTCGGGCAGGACCATGCCGGCCGCGGTTTCCACGTGGGGGGCGAAGACCACGTCGGGCTTTTCGGCCTTGATACGGGCCACGACTTCATCGACCGGGCAGGGAATCCACTGGGCCTGCGAACCGGTGCCCACACGACGTGCCTTGAGCACGGTGGAGCTGGCGGGGATGTTGCCCATCTCGAAGATCTGGGTCCAGCGGTAGCTGAACCAGCCATTGCGGATGACCAGGGTCTTCTTGCCGGTGGCGAACTGGCGCGCCACGGCTTCCATGCCGAAGGTGCCGCTGCCGGGCACGAGCACGGAGGAGGGGGCCTTGTAGACCTCTTTGAGGATGACGGAGATGTCCCGCATCACGCCCTGGAAGCGCTTGGACATGTGGTTGAGCGCTCGGTCGGTGTAGACCACCGAGAACTCGAGCAGGCCGTCCGGGTCCACGTTGGGCAGAAGTGCGGGCATAAAAACTCCGTTTAAGACAGTGAATCGGCCATTTTCTCACCAAGCCGGATCGGGCGTGCGGGCGCCCAGTCGGGGTTAAACCCGATGGTGGCCTGGGGCCAAAGCATCACGACGGTGGAGCCGAGGAGGAAACGGCCCATCTCGGCGCCTTGTTCCAGGGTGATCCCCTGACCTTGGTAGTGCCATTCGGTCACCTGGGGCCGGCGCGGCGGGTTGACCACGCCGTGCCAGACCGTGGCCATGCTGCCCACGATGGTGGCGCCGACCAGCACCAGCACCAGGGGGCCGTGGGCGGTGTCGAACACGCAGACCACGCGCTCGTTGCGCGCAAACAGGCCGGGCACGCCGCGCGCCGTGGTGGGGTTGACCGAGAACAGGTCACCCGGCACATAGATCATGCGCGTCAGCGTGCCTTTGCAGGGCATGTGGATGCGGTGGTAGTCGCGCGGGCTAAGATACAGCGTGGCGAAGTGGCCGTTTTCGAACTGGGCGGCCAGCGCGGCGTCGCCGCCCACGAGGGCTGTGGTGCTGTAGCGGTGGCCCTTGGCCTGGAAGATCTGGTCGCGTTCGATGGCGCCGAACTGGCTGATGGCACCGTCCACGGGGCAGACCCAGGTGGCGTCGGCCAGGGGGCGGACGCCCTCTTTCAGGGGGCGGGTGAAAAACTCGTTGAAGGTGGCGTAGTGGGCCGGATTGGGATCGGCGGCCTCGTCCATGTTCACCCCATACCTCCGGATGAATTTGCGGATGCGCTGGGTTGCGCCCCAACGGGAGTTCGCCACCAGGCCCGCAAAGGAGGTCAGTGCCTTTTTGGGCAGGAAATACTGCGGCAGCACCGCAAGACGATCGGACACGGAAACCGCCTGAATCAAAGTCAATAAGCCGGGAATTATCCCTAAAATGGTTTGATCATGAACGCCCCCGCCACCTCCTCGCAGGCCGAGAACCTGCAACGCGCCGAGCGCCAGGCCCAGGTCGTGCGCGCCCTCTCGGCCCTGCTGCCGGCCCATGCCCTGCTCTGGCAGGCCGAAGACACCACGCCTTACGAGTGCGACGGCCTCACGGCCTACCGCCAGCGCCCCCTGGTGGTGGCCCTGCCCGAGACCGAAGAACAGGTGGCCGCTGTCCTGAAAGCCTGCCACACACTCGGTGTGCCTGTGGTGGCACGCGGCGCGGGCACCGGCCTGTCGGGCGGGGCCATGCCGCATGCGATGGGCGTGACGCTGAGCCTGGCCAAGTTCAACCAGATCCTGAAGATCGACCCGGTCAGCCGCACGGCCGTGGTCCAGGCCGGGGTGCGCAACCTCGCCATCAGCGAAGCCGCCGCGCCCTACGGCATGTACTACGCGCCCGATCCGTCGAGCCAGATCGCCTGCACCATAGGCGGCAACGTGGCCGAGAACTCGGGCGGGGTGCACTGCCTCAAATACGGCCTGACCGTGCACAACGTGCTCAAGGTGCGCGGCTACACGGTGGAGGGTGAACCCATCGAGTTCGGCAGCGAGGCACTGGATGTGCCGGGCTACGACCTGCTGAGCGTCTTCATCGGCAGCGAGGGCATGCTGGCCGTGACGGTGGAAGTGACGGTGAAGCTCGTGCCCAAGCCGCAGCTGGCGCGCTGCATCATGGCCAGCTTCGACGACGTGCGCAAGGCGGGCGACGCCGTGGCCGCGGTGATTGCGGCGGGCATCATCCCGGCCGGGCTGGAGATGATGGACCAGCCCATGACGGCGGCGGTGGAAGACTTTGTGCACGCGGGCTACGATCTGAATGCGGCGGCCATCCTGCTCTGCGAGAGCGATGGCACGCCCGAGGAGGTGGAAGAGGAGATCGGTCGCATGAGCGAGGTGCTGCGCAAGGCCGGCGCCACGGCGATTGCGGTCAGCAAGGACGAGGCCGAGCGCCTGCGCTACTGGAGCGGGCGCAAGAACGCCTTCCCCGCCAGCGGCCGCATGGCGCCTGACTACATGTGCATGGACTCGACCATTCCGCGCAAACGCCTGGCAGACATCCTGCTGGCCATCCAGGAGATGGAGAAGAAATACGACCTGCGCTGCCTCAACGTCTTCCACGCGGGTGACGGCAATCTGCACCCGCTGATCCTCTTCGATGCCAATGACAAGGACCAGCTGCACCGCTGCGAGCTCTTCGGTGCCGACATCCTGGAAACCAGCGTGGCCATGGGCGGCACGGTGACGGGCGAACACGGCGTGGGCGTGGAAAAGCTCAACAGCATGTGCGTGCAGTTCAGCGCCGAGG
>CAMLNH010000214.1 GCA_946481355.1 uncultured Curvibacter sp. | reverse complement strand
GGCAACTACCAGAGCGACCTGCCGGACTTCATGGTCTTCCTGGACTGGAAGGAGCTGCCCTGGCACTGGGCCCTGAGCGACAGCTTCGTGGCCACGCTGCTGCTGGTGGTGCTGGTGCCCGGGCTGGTGGCCTTCGTCTTCGGCTACTTCGCCTTCCGCTCGCGCATCAAGGGGGTGTACTTTTCCATCATCACCCAGGCGCTCACGTTCGCGGCCATGCTGCTGTTCTTCCGCAACGAAACGGGCTTTGGCGGCAACAACGGCTTCACCGATTTCAAGCGCATCCTGGGCATGCCCCTGGCCACGCCTGAAATGCGCATGACGCTCTTTGTGCTGACGGGGCTGACGCTGCTGGGCTTCTACCTGTTCGCCCGTTGGCTGGTGGGCAGCAAGTTCGGCCGCGTGCTGCAGGCCGTGCGCGACGCCGAAAGCCGCGTCATGTTCTGCGGCTACAACCCGCTGCCCTACAAGCTCGCCATCTGGACGCTCTCTGCCGTCATGTGCGGTGTGGCCGGGGCGCTGTACGTGCCGCAGGTGGGCATCATCAACCCCGGCGAGATGAGCACCGCCGCCAGCATCGAGATTGCCGTGTGGGCGGCGGTGGGCGGGCGTGCCTCGCTCATCGGGCCCATCGTGGGGGCGTTCATCGTCAACGGTGCCAAGAGCGTGCTCACGGTGAGCTTCCCCGAGTTCTGGCTGTACTTCCTGGGGGCGCTGTTCATTGTGGTGACGCTGTTCATGCCGCACGGCGTGGTGGGCCTGGTGAAGAAAGGCATGCACAAGCTGCAAGCCAAGAAAGGAGGCCAGGCATGACGCCCGACCTGATGGAAGCCGGTGCCGAGCGCTATGCCCACGCGCAGGAACGTGCCGCGCACGGCAAAACCGAATCCGGTGGCCGCAACGCCGCTTTCCTGCGCCCCTTGGTGCGTGGCGAGGTGGACACCACCCACGGCCGCATCCTCTACCTGGAGGACGTGAGCGTCAGCTTCGACGGCTTCAAGGCCATCAACAAGCTCAGCCTCGACATCGCCCCGGGCGAGCTGCGCTGCATCATCGGCCCCAACGGCGCGGGCAAGACGACGATGATGGACATCATCACCGGCAAGACCCGGCCCGACGAGGGCACGGTGTTCTTCGGCTCCACCATCGACCTGCTGCGCTACAGCGAGCCCGAGATCGCCGCGCTGGGCATTGGCCGCAAGTTCCAGAAGCCCACCGTGTTTGAGGAACTCAGCGTGTTCGAGAACCTGGAACTGGCCCTGGCTACCGACAAGCGCGTCTGGCACAGCCTGGGCTTTGCGCTCAACGGCGAGCAGAAGGACCGCCTGGCCGAGGTGCTGGAAACCATCCATCTGAAAGACGCGGTGACGCGCCGCTCCGGCGACCTGAGCCACGGTCAGAAGCAATGGCTGGAAATCGGCATGCTGCTGATGCAGGACCCCAAGCTGCTGCTGCTGGACGAACCGGTGGCCGGCATGACGGACGAGGAAACCGCGCGCACGGCCGAGCTGTTCCTGTCCCTGAAGGGCAAACATTCGCTGATGGTGGTGGAGCACGACATGAGCTTCATCCGCGCGATCTCGGAGAAGGTCACGGTGCTGTGCGACGGCTCGGTGCTGGCCGAAGGCACGCTCGACGAGGTGCAGGCCGACGAGCGCGTGATCGAAGTCTATCTGGGCCGCTGAGGAACCCGCCATGAGCCTGCTCGAAGTCAAGGACGTCAACCAGTACTACGGTGGCAGCCACATCCTGCGCAACGTCAGCCTCACGGCCGAGCTGGGCCAGGTGACGGTGGTGCTGGGCCGCAACGGCGTGGGCAAGACCACGCTGCTCAAGTCGCTCATGGGCCTGGTGCCCATCAAGAGCGGCGGCATCACGTTCGACGGCAAGGCCATCGACAAGGCCACGCCCTACGAGCGCGCCCGGGCTGGCATTGGCTTCGTGCCGCAGGGGCGCGAGATCTTTGCCCGCCTGACGGTGCAGGAGAACCTGCAGATGGGCCTGGCCTACAAGCCCGGCGGCACCCCCATTCCGGCCGAGCTGTACGAGCTGTTCCCGGTGCTCAAGCAGATGCTGGGTCGGCGCGGCGGCGACCTCTCGGGCGGGCAGCAACAGCAGCTGGCGATTGCGCGCGCATTGGCCGCGGGTCCCAAGCTGCTGATCCTGGACGAGCCCACCGAGGGCATTCAGCCCAACATCATCAAGGACATCGGCAAGGTGATCCGCATGCTGGCCGACCGCGGCAACATGGCCATCGTGCTGGTGGAGCAGTACTACGACTTCGCCGAAGAACTGGCCGACCGGTACGTGGTGATGGAGCGCGGCGAGGTGATCGCGAGCGGTCCAGGGTCTGAAATGCAGGCGAAGAACATCCGCCAGCTGGTGGCGATCTGACCAGCGCGACGACGGTGCCGACCGTCAGTCGTTGCGCATGTGGTCGAGCAGGCCTTCCCGCTTGGGGGGCTTGTAGCCGGTGGGCAGCGCCATGGCCCCGGGGGCAGTGCCCGCGGCCGTGTTGTCACCCATGCGCGTGATGCTGGTGCTGGTCCGGTAGAGGGCCCGCATGGCATCCACCCGCTCATTGAGCGCCTCAAAGTCCGGGATGCGGGCCGAGTGGCGCAGCAGCACCTGGTGGGCGGATTCGATCAGCTTCGCGTTCAGGGTCGACTCACCTTCCTGGAGCAGGCGCATCACGGTGCCGCGCGGATCGCCCTTGATGCTGAGCGTCATGGCCTGTTCGGTGATCTTCAGCACCCGCGTGTGGCACTCGTGTGCGATGCGGGCGTAGTCTTCCTGCCCGGTCGCTGCGGCAGCCAGCAACTCCGACATGGCACGGCTGGTGCAAAAGCGCATGTCCATTTGCTCGATCGCAGCCCTGGCTTCTGCCACGGACAGTGGCAAGCCTCGGGTCGATGCGCGGCCCATCAGGCCCAGGAGGTTGGTGGCCATCTCGAAGTCGAACTCCGGTGTGGAACTCTGCTTCACCAGGTGCCGTATGTCATCGATGACCCGGTTGTTCTGCTGATGCAGCAGCGCCTCGATGGTCTTGACGAACTCCAGCAGACGGTACGGCCGCTCGGGCTCGAAGGATCGTTCCCGCAGGCGCTGCAGCTGTTCGACCACCCGGGCCATGCCCTTTCGGTCGCCCGCATCGAGGCGGGCGAAGGCCAGCAGGACCAGGGCCTGCGGGTCGTACATCTTGGAGTCGATGCCCAGCCGCGTCGCCCGGTCGAGCAGCGCGATGCCTTCCTCGCGGTCGCCGGCGTAGTAGGCCAGCATCCCGTGCTTGAGCAGCCGGCTGATGGAGCCGGGGGTGAGCTGCGTGGCCATGCGGAAGGTGGCCAGGGCATTCTCGAAGTTGCCCAACTCGAACTGGGTGCGGCCCATCACGTCGTACGCGTCGGCATAGCCTGGGTCTTCCTGCAGCAAGCTCTCCAGCGTGGTGGCCGCCTTGGACGCGTGCCCGCTGCTCAGCTGGGTCCTGGCCACGCCGAGCTTGGCCCACGGCAGGGCCTTGGCCTGGATCACGGCCTCGTACAGCTGTTGCGCCTCGGCGATGCGCCCGGTGCGCAGCAGCAGCTCTGCCCCGATCCGGGCCGCATACAGCCAGTAGGAGCCACGCGACTCGAAGCGCTCCAGACACAATGAGGCCGCCCGGTTGAAGTCCTGCTCATCGATGGCCGAGAAGATGGCCTGCAGCTCCCGCTTTCTCTGGCGGGCCTGCAGGATGCGTTCCGCCAGCCTGGCCCCGGTGTGGGGTTTCAGCAGATACGCGTCCAGCGCCGACTCTGCGGCCTCGGCCACCTTGGCGTAAGACGCCTCGGCCGTGACCATGACAAACACGGTGTGGAACGGCAGCAACTGGTTGCGGCGCAGGTCGTCCAGCAGATCCTGACCCGATCCGGGTTCCTTGTCGAAGGTCTGCTCACAGATGATGACGTCGTACTGCGTGGCCTCCAGCTTGCGGCGTGCGTCGGACAGGCGGGAGCATTGGGACACCTTGCCCAGACCCAGTTCCCGAAGCTGGGACACCAGAATCGAACGCGACTGCGGGTTGCCCTCGATGACCAGGGCATGTGATTCATGCAGTGCGTTGGGGGCGAAGGCCATGAGAGCGGACAGAGGCTGTCAACCACGAGGTGGTCGCTTGATGTCGGCTCATTGTGGACCGGCTCGGACCCCGCAAAGCGAAAAACAGATCAGGGAAATCCCGGCAGTTTCTTTCAGACGCGCCAGATTCGAGGCGCCACGCCGCTCAATCCCCAGGCCGCCGGGCGCAGCGCCGCCCAGACGCCCTGCAGGCAGGCCATCAGCGGCTCGACCAGCGGCGCCACAGCCCGCACCGCCAGCACCCGGTCGTTGGGGCAGGTGGCGCCCGCCACCACCTCGGCGGGGGCTTGCTGCAGGGCTTCGCGCGCCACCTCGAGCAGGCGCTCGCGCCGCTCGCGTGTCAGCGGGCAGCCCGCTGCGAACACCAGGGTGCCCAGGCTGCGGCGGCCGCCCAAGCCGAGAGGTGAGTCCAGCAGGCGCTGGTCGTGTGCGGCGATGCGCGCCTGCTCCAGCCAGTAGCCGGGAATCTCCAGCCGCTGGTGGAACTCGCCCTGCTCGTAGGGTTGGGCTGCACCGGGCAGGCCGAGCGCGGTGACATCCCAGGCCATCAGCTCGGCGTCCTCGGCCAGGGTCGCGCTCCAGCGGTTGTCGGCGCGACAGCCGGGGTAGGCAATGGTCTCCAGCGGCAGCCACTCCAGCCGCGCCCCCGCGTCCAGCTGCAGGCGGACCTGCTGCGTGGCGGAGGCCTCGTCGCTGGCGTAGAAACGGGTGGCGCCCGGGGTGCTGATCAGGGCATGGGCGCCTGCGCCCACCTGCACGCCGATGTCCAGCCGGTCGCCCCCGACCAGGCCACCCGGCGGGTGCACGATTACGTTGTGGCAGACGGCATCGCCTTCGGGGTAGAGGCTCTTGAAGATGCGCAGCGGGCCGTCGTGCGAGTGCTGCAGGA
>CAMLNH010000213.1 GCA_946481355.1 uncultured Curvibacter sp. | reverse complement strand
CTGGGAGGTGATGCGTCGTCTCAGCGCCGGCAGGCCTTCGAGCGCATGCAGCACGAAGGCAATGCGGCTGAACAGGCGTGCACCGTTGCGCACGCGGCGCGCATCGGTGTCGAGCGCGTCGAGCCGGGTCAGCACCTGGGCCTGCACGGCCTCGCAGTCGGCCACCTGCTGCTGCAGCGCGTCGGCGAAGCGCGCGCCGCGCGAGGCCAGGTAGACGTTGGAGATGCCGCGCTCGCGCTGCAGCGCATGCACGAGGCGGCCGATCACGCCGACCAGCTCGCTGGTCAGCGCCAGGTGTTCGAGCTCGCTGATCTCGCACTGGCGGGCGGCGACGAGGAAGTTGAGTCCGGCATTCATGGTGATCTCGTGTTTTTATGATGCAGCAAAGTTCAGGGCTGTGGCGTTTCTTCTCAAGGCACCGGACCGGTGCGCGATGCACAGGGACGACCCATCAGGCCGGGCGAGCCATGTCATCAGCCGGGTGGGGTGACGGGCTTGGCATAGAATCTTTCCTGCTCCGGGGTGTTGTCCAGCGATGGACAGCTGAGATGGTGGGATCTGTCCCGATACCGAACCCGTGAACTTGACTCGGATCATACCGACGTAAGAAGAGCTGTCTGCAGGCCTTACCGTCCTGCCACACCTTTCGGAGCACATGTGCTGAGCACAGAAAGAAAGGTCGTCGTGGCAGAGCTACTCCACCCATCGTCGCCAGTAGCGTCAGTCATCGCAGTCGGACTGGTGCCGGAACTGCTGGCGTTCATCGCGCGCGACGATGCGGGCGAGGCGGACTTCGACGTCCTGGCCCTGCGCCTGTTCGCGTACCAGTTCCAGCACAACCCGGCCTTCCAGAAGTTCTGCCAGCAGCGCGGCCGTACGCCGCGCACGGTGAAGCGCTGGCAGGACATCCCCGCCGTGCCCATCAACGGCTTCAAGGACCTGACGCTGAGCTGTGTGCCCACCGGAGAGTGCGCCCGGGTCTTCCAGACCAGCGGCACCACGCGCGGCGACGTCAAGGGCCGACACTGGCACCCGGATCTGGCGGTCTACGATCTGTCGATGACGCGCAACTTCTGGGCGCATTTCATGGCCGGGCGCGAGAAGATGCGCATGGGCATCCTGTTCCCCGACGAACAGCTCATGCCCAATTCCTCGCTCGCGCATTACCTGGCGCTGGCCTTGCACACCTTCGGTACGTCGGATAGCCGCTACTACCTGGACAGTGCCGGTTTGCAGCTCGACGCGCTGTGCGCCACGCTGGATCAGGTGCAGCGCAGCGGCGAACCCTTCGCCTTGCTGGGGGCAAGTTACAGCTTCGTGCACCTCATGGATGCGCTGCGTGAGCGGGGCTTGCGCTTCGCGCTGCCCGCGGGCAGCCGCCTGCTCGACACCGGCGGCTTCAAAGGCCAGTCACGCGAGATGGCCATGGACGAGTTCTACGACCAGCTCACGTTCACCTTCGGCGTGCCGCGCAGTGCCTGCATCAATATGTATGGCATGACGGAACTCAGCACCCAGTTCTACGACGCGGGCAACGCCACGCTGCCGGCCGTCAAGTCCGGCCCGCACTGGATCCGCAGTCGCGTGCTGGATCCGCTCACGGGGCAGGAAGTCGCCAAGGGCGAGCGCGGCATCCTCGCGCACACCGATCTGGGCAACTACAACTCGGTCACCACCATCCTGACCGAGGACGTGGGTGTGCAGGTCGACGGTGGCTTCCTGCTGCTGGGCCGGGCCCAGGGCGCGGCCGCCAAGGGCTGCTCGCTGGCCGTGGACGAGTTCCTCAAGGCGGCGCACGCATGAACATCCAGGCCGCGTATCTGCCAGGCCTGGACCTGCACGCGGTCCAGTGGCAGACCCTCACGTTCGGTGAGGGGGCGCCACGCGTGAACCTGCACGTGCCGCGGCTCACGCCCGAGCAGCTGCAGGCGCTGGCCCGGCATGTGCGCACGCAGGGCGGGGCGCAGATCCGGGCGCTGACCGTCGCGCAGATCATCGCCGCCATCGACCGCGCCATCGCGCGCCTGCTCGACGCGCAGGACCCGTACCGCCAGCAGCTCGACCAGCTGCTACCCCTGATCACCGGCTTCGACGCCGAGATGGTGCGACTCGGGCTCAACGCCTACCTCAGGACCTTCCGTGCGCCGCAGCTGCAACGCTTCGTGGTCGAGGACTTCGCCAACCCCACGCTGCTCGACGCCTTCCAGCCGCGCGTCAAGGGCGGCATGGCGCGTGCGTTTGGCCCCGAACTGCTGGTGCACGTCTGGGCCGGCAATGTGCCGGGCCTGCCGCTCTGGAGCCTGATCTGCGGCCTGCTGGTCAAGGCACCGGCCGTGGGCAAGGTGGCCAGCGCGGAACCCTTGTTTGCTTCGCTGTTCGCGCGCCTGCTGACCGAGGTGGAGCCGCGCCTGGCCGATGCCCTGGCCATCGTCTGGTTCAAAGGCGGTGACACAGCCAGCGAAGGCGCGCTCTATGCCGAGGCCGACACCGTGCTGGCCTATGGCGGCAATGAGACGCTGGCCGCGCTGCGGCAACAGCTGCCCGTGACCACACGTTTTCTGCCGCACGGCCACAAGCTCAGCGTGGGCCTGGTCTCGGCCGCCGCGCTGGACGCGCAGCATCTGCCCGCCCTGGCGCGCGCCGCCGCCCTGGACGTGGTGCGCTACGAGCAGCAGGGCTGCTATTCGCCGCACACCTATTACGTGGCTCGCGGCGGCCGCGTGAGCCCGCGCGAGTTCGCCCAGGCCCTGGCCGGTGAGCTCTCGGCCCTGCAGCACAAGTTTGCGCGCCGCGCGCTGAGTCTCGAGGAAGCGGCCAGCGTGGCCGGCTGGCGCCAGGGGCAGGAGCTCAAAGGCCAGGACGGTTCGGTGGAGCTGATCGGTGATGCCAGCGCCCCCTGGGCCGTGGCTTATGCGGACCGCGCCGGCCCCTTGTTGCCTTGCGCGCTCAACCGCACGGTGCAGGTGCAGGCCGTGGCCGCGCTAGCCGAGACGCTGCCCCTGCTGGCCGTACAGCGCGACTTTCTGCAGACCGTTGGTGTGGCTGCTTCGCCCGAGGAACTGCATGCACTGGCCGAAGGCCTGGGCCGCGCCGGTGCCACGCGCATCTGCGCCCTGGGTCAGATGACCGCGCCCGAAGCAGGCTGGCACCACGATGGGCGTTTCTCGCTGCTCGATCTGGTGCGCATGGTCGAGATCGAAGCGTCGGCCGAGGCGGCCGCCGAGCCTTACGCACGGTATCGGGATTGAACGATATGGCCGCGCCCTTCCTCGACATGCGCCAGGTGAGCTACACCTTCCCGGGCTGGCCGCCCGTGGTGCAGGGCGTGGACTGGGACATTGCACCCGGGGAGTTCCACTGTCTCGTGGGCCGCAGCGGCTGCGGCAAGACCACGCTGCTCAAGCTGGCCGCTGGACTGCTGCGCCCTGACGCGGGCACGGTGCTGCTGCAGGGCCGGCCTCTGCCTCCGCCCGGGCCGCAGATCGGCTTCGTGTTCCAGCAGCCCACGCTGTTGGACTGGCTCAGCGTGCGCGACAACGTGCTGCTGCCCCTGAGCCTGCAGCGCAAGGTCGGTGCCGAGGACATGGCGCGCGCCGAGGCGCTGCTCGCCCAGCTGGGCCTGGGTGCGCACCTGCAGCATCGCCCGCGCCAGCTCTCGGGCGGGCAGCAGAGCCGCGTGGCGATTGCGCGTGCGCTGCTGCCCGAGCCCTCCATCCTGCTCATGGACGAGCCTTTTGCCGCGCTGGACGCGATCACGCGCGAGGAGCTGCAGGATGCGCTGCTCACGGTCTGCCGTGCGCGCGGCACGCCCGTTTTCTTCGTCACGCACGACATCGCCGAGGCGGTCTACCTGGCCGATCGCGTGGCCGTGATGGACGCGGGCCGCATCCGCCACGATGTCCGCGTGGATCTGCCGCGTCCGCGCGTCCAGGATGTGCGCTATAGCCCCGCCTTCAATGCCCTGTGCGCCGAGCTGCGACATGCGATGGACGGGGAGGGCGTCGTATGACGAAGTACCCGCGTCTGCTGGCCCTGGCACTTCTGGTGCTGCTCCTCCTGGCCTGGGAATGGGCCGTCCAGGCCTTCAAGTTCTCGCCCCTGGTCCTGCCCGCGCCCAGCATGATCGGCGCCGCACTCGCTCGCGGCCTGGCCACCGGTTACCTCTGGCCGCACATTGCCCAGACCCTGCTGGAGCTGGGCCTGGGCCTGGCCCTGGGCGTGCTGTTGGGTTTCGTGGGCGGTGTGCTGCTCGGTGAATCGGCCGTTTTGCGCCGCGTGCTCATGCCCTATGTGGTGACCAGCCAGGTGGTGCCCAAGCTCGCGCTGCTGCCGCTCTTCATCGTCTGGTTCGGCTTCGGCACCACGCCCACCGTGGTCATCACGGCACTGATCTGTTTTTTCCCCTTGCTGGAGAACACCTTGACCGGCATCGCGCAGGTGGATGCCGCTCGCCTCGAGCTCTTCCGCATGCTGGGCGCGACACGCGTGCAGACGCTGTGGCGGCTCAAGCTGCCGGCCAGCCTGCCCGCCATCCTGGCCGGTCTGCGCGTGGCCGTGGTGCTGGCGCTCGTGGGCGCCGTGGTGGGCGAGTTCATTGGCGCCAGCCAGGGTCTGGGCGCACTCATCATCGCCGCCCAGGGTTCCATGGACACGCCGCTGATGTTTGCCGTGCTGCTGCTCATCACGCTCATCGGCCTGCTGCTTTACGAGGCCACGCTGTGGCTGGAGCGCCAGCTGCTGAATACCTATTCCTTTTCTACGAACTGAGGACGACACCATGAAACGACACACCCTGCGTGCCCTGCTGGCCCTGGCCGCGCTGAGCCTGCTCGGGGCCACGGCCGGCGCCCAGGACGCCAAGCTGGAGAAGATCACCATCGCCAGCTGGGGCGGGCCGATCTCGGAAGTGACCAACCTGCTGGTCGAGCCCGACAAGGGCTTCTTCCGCGCACGAGGCATCGAGCTGGTCTACATGCCGGGCACGGGCGGCGGCGACGCGGTGCGCAAC
>CAMLNH010000212.1 GCA_946481355.1 uncultured Curvibacter sp. | reverse complement strand
GCATCGACATGATTGCCGGCCCGAGCGAAATCCTCGTGCTGGCCGATGGCAGCACGCCGGCCGACTGGGTAGCCATGGACCTGTTCAGCCAGGCCGAGCACGACGAATTGGCGCAGAGCATCCTGCTGTGTCCGGATGCCGCCTATATCGACGCCGTGCAGCGCGAGATTGACCGTCTGCTGAACGAGATGCCGCGGGCCGAGATCATTGCCAAGTCGCTCACGGGCCGCGGCGCGTTGATCCACACCCGCAGCATGGAAGAAGCCTGCGCCATCAGCAACCGCATTGCACCCGAGCACCTGGAGGTGTCGAGCCGCGATCCGCAGAAATGGGAGCCGCTGCTCAAGCACGCTGGCGCCATCTTCCTGGGCGCCTACACCAGCGAATCGCTGGGTGACTACTGCGCCGGCCCCAACCACGTGTTGCCCACCTCGGGCACGGCGCGTTTCTCCTCACCGCTGGGCGTCTATGACTTCCAGAAGCGCAGCAGCCTGATCGAGGTCAGCGAGGCCGGTGCCCAGTCCCTGGGCCGGATCGCTTCCGTGCTCGCGCACGGCGAAGGCCTGCAGGCCCATGCGCGCGCCGCCGAGATGCGCCTGAAAGACAGCAAGCCATGACCGCACTCGATCCCAGGCTCAAAAGCCTGATCCGCCAGGACATCCAGGGCATGTCCGCCTATGCCGTTCAGGAATCGGCCGGCATGGTCAAGCTCGACGCCATGGAGAACCCCTACAGCCTGCCGAGCGATTTGCAGGCCGCGCTGGGGCAACGCCTGGGCAAGCTGGCGCTCAACCGCTATCCCGATGGCCGCGTGGAAGACCTGCGCAAGGCCCTGGCAACGCATGCCGGCATGCCCGAGGGCTATGCCCTGATGCTGGGGAATGGCTCCGACGAGCTGATTTCCCTGCTGGCCATGGCCTGCGATGTGCCCGGTGCCTCCATCCTCGCGCCCGTGCCCGGCTTCGTGATGTATGCCATGAGCGCGCAGCTCCAGGGCCTGGCCTTCCACGGCGTGCCGCTGACGCCCGAGTTCGAACTGGATGTCACGGCCATGCTGGGGGCGATCGCGCGTCACAAGCCCACGATCACCTACATCGCCTACCCGAACAACCCCACGGCCAATCTGTGGAACGACACCGCGATCGAAAAGATCATCGCCGCCGTGGGCGAGCAGGGCGGTCTGGTGGTGATGGACGAGGCCTACCAGCCTTTTGCCTCGCGCAGCTGGATCGAGCGCATCCGCGCCAACCCGGGAGCCAATCGCCACGTGCTGCTGATGCGCACGCTCTCCAAGTTCGGTTTGGCTGGTGTGCGGCTGGGTTACATGATGGGCCCGACCGAGCTGATCGCCGAAGTCGACAAGGTGCGCCCGCCCTACAACGTCAGCGTGCTGAACTACGAGTGCGCCCTGTTCGCGCTTGAGCACGCCGACGTCTTTGCAGCCCAGGCGGCCGAGATCCAGGTCCAGCGTGCTATGCTTTTGGAAGCGCTGAAGGCGCTGCCCGGAGTGCGGGTCTGGAACAGTGACGCCAACATGATCCTGATCCGCGTGGCAGATGCCGCCAAAACCTTCGAGGGCATGAAGGCGCGCAAGGTCCTGGTCAAGAATGTGTCCAGGCTGCATCCGCTGCTGGCCAACTGCCTGCGTCTGACCGTGGGTACCCCGCAGGAAAACCAGCTCATGCTGGCCGCCTTGAAAGAAGCACTATGAGCAACGCACGCACCGCCGAAGTGTCCCGCAACACCGCCGAGACCCAGATCACCATCAAGGTCAATCTCGATGGCACGGGCGTCTCGCGTCTGGCCACGGGCATCGGTTTCTTCGACCACATGCTGGACCAGATCGCGCGCCACGGACTGATCGACCTCGACATCCAGGCCAAGGGTGACCTGCACATTGACGGTCACCACACGGTGGAAGACGTGGGCATCACCCTGGGCCAGGCTGTGGCCCAGGCCGTGGGCGACAAGAAGGGCATCCGTCGCTATGGCCACGCCTATGTGCCGCTGGACGAGGCCCTGTCGCGCGTGGTGGTCGATTTCTCGGGCCGCCCGGGTCTGGACATGCACGTGCCCTTCAAGAGCGGCATGATCGGCGCCTTCGACACCCAGCTGACCTACGAGTTCTTCCAGGGTTTCGTGAACCACGCTTTCGTCACCCTGCACATCGACAACCTCAAGGGCGAGAACGCACACCACCAGGCCGAGACCGTGTTCAAGGCCTTCGGTCGTGCCCTGCGCGCCGCGCTGGAGATCGATCCGCGCTCCATCGGGGTGATTCCCTCGACCAAAGGTTCGCTCTAAGCCCATGACCACTGCTGGACTTCCGGCCCAGACGGTTGCCGTCGTCGACTATGGCATGGGCAATCTGCGCTCGGTCTCGCAGGCCGTGCAGGCGGCCGCGGCCGGCCGCGGCCGGCCTGTTCGTATCACTCAGCGCCCCGAAGAGGTGCGTGCCGCGGCCCGTGTGGTGCTGCCGGGCCAAGGGGCCATGCCGGACTGCATGCGCGAGCTGCGCGATTCGGGCATGCAGGAAGCCGTGCTTGAGGCGGCAGCCAGCAAGCCGCTGTTCGGCGTCTGCGTGGGCATGCAGATGATGCTGGACCACAGCGCCGAGGGCGACACGCCAGGCCTGGGGCTCATTCCCGGGCAAGTGATCAAGTTCGATCTTGCGGGGCGCACCCAGCCCGATGGCAGCCGCTACAAGGTGCCGCAGATGGGCTGGAACCGTGTGCAGCAGATGGACCATGGCGCCGGCCGCCACCCGGTCTGGGCGGGTGTGCCCGATGGCAGCTACTTTTATTTTGTGCACAGCTTCTATGCGCGACCGTCGGATGCACGCCACAGCGCGGGCGAGACGGATTACGGGGCCCGCTTCACGGCGGCCATTGCACGCGATAATATTTTCGCGACACAATTCCACCCAGAGAAAAGTGCTGCTCACGGCCTCGCTCTCTACCGCAACTTCCTCCACTGGAATCCCTGACCTTTCGGTTCAGACTGAACGCGTTCCTGCATCATGCTTCTCATTCCTGCGATTGATCTGAAAGACGGTCACTGTGTGCGCCTCAAGCAGGGCGATATGGACCAGTCCACCACCTTCGGGGAAGACCCGGCCCGGATGGCCCGTAAATGGGTGGACAAGGGCGCACGCCGCCTGCACCTGGTGGATCTCAACGGCGCCTTTGCCGGTCACCCCAAGAATGAGCTGGCCATCCGCAGCATCCTCAAGGAAGTAGGCAGCGAGATCGACGTGCAACTCGGTGGCGGCATCCGCGACCTGGACACCATTGAGCGTTATCTCGACGCCGGCCTGCGTTACGTCATCATCGGCACCGCTGCGGTCAAGAACCCCGGCTTTCTGCAGGACGCCTGCACGGCCTTCGGCGGCCACATCATCGTGGGCCTGGATGCCAAGGACGGCAAGGTGGCCACCGACGGCTGGAGCAAGCTCACCCGCCACGAGGTCATCGACCTGGGCAAGAAGTTCCAGGACTACGGCGTCGAATCCATCATCTACACCGACATCGGGCGCGACGGCATGCTCTCGGGCATCAACATCGATGCCACCGTCAAACTGGCCCAGGCCCTGACCATCCCCGTCATCGCCTCCGGTGGCCTGAGCAATATGGCCGACATCGAGGCCCTGTGCGCGGTCGAAAGCGAGGGCGTCGAGGGCGTGATCTGCGGCCGCGCTATCTACACCGGCGACCTCGACTTCGAAGCCGCCCAGATCCGCGCCGACGAACTCAATGGCTGAGGCCGCGGACAGCTGCGAGCTGTTCCACGGTCTGCCTGCCCATGTCCTGCGCCTGCCCCAGGGCGATCAGGTGTGTGTGCTGCAACATGGCGCACACATCGTGTCCTGGCTCGCGGGCGGTCGCGAACGCTTCTTCCTGAGCCCCCGGGCCCGACTCGATGGCCGGTCCGCGATCCGCGGCGGCGTGCCCGTCTGCTTTCCCCAGTTCAACCAGCGTGGCCCACTGCCCAAGCATGGCTTCGCACGCAACCTGCCCTGGGATATGGAAGGCCCGGCCGTGAGTACGGTCGAGACGGCGAGCTTGACCCTGTGCCTGCGGGACAGCGAGGCGACTCGCGTGCACTGGCCGCAGGCTTTCGAGACCCGCCTGCGGCTGGACCTGAGCCCGGGTCGCTTGCAGATCACGCTGAGCGTGCGCAACACCGACACCCGACCGCTGGACTTCAGCGGTGCCCTGCACAGCTACCTGGCCGTGGACGACATAGGCCAGGCTGCACTGGCGGGTCTGCAGGGCCAGGCCGAATGGGACGCGGTACGCGACCACCATGGCCAAGCGGCAGGCGCGCTGCGCTTCGACGCTGAGTTCGACCGGGTCTACACCGCCGCAGCGCGGCCGCTGCACCTGCGCGAGGGAGCACAGGTGCTGGAGATTGCGCAGAGCCCGTCCTGGGACCAGACCGTGGTCTGGAACCCGGGCGCGGCCCTGTGCGCCACATTGAACGACTTGCCGGCCGACGGCTACTTGCACATGCTCTGCGTCGAGGCGGCCCAGGTGCTGACTCCCATCCGCGTGTCGCCCGGGGGCGGCTGGTCCGGCTGGCAGCGTCTGACTGTGCTCTGAGACCTACAATCCACGCCATGCTGGCCAAACGTATCATCCCCTGCCTGGACGTGACGGGCGGGCGCGTCGTCAAGGGCGTGAATTTCGTCGAACTGCGCGACGCAGGCGACCCGGTGGAGATCGCCGCGCGTTACAACGAGCAAGGCGCCGACGAGCTGACTTTCCTCGACATCACGGCCACCAGCGACGGGCGCGACCTGATCCTGCACATCATCGAGGCCGTGGCCTCCCAGGTCTTCATCCCGCTCACCGTGGGCGGTGGGGTGCGCACCGTGGAGGACGTGCGGCGCCTGCTCAATGCCGGGGCTGACAAGACCAGCTTCAATTCCGCGGCCATCGCCAACCCGCAGGTCATCCGCGACGCCTCGGCCAAGTACGGTGCACAGTGCATCGTGGTGGCCATCGACGCCAAGCGCC
>CAMLNH010000211.1 GCA_946481355.1 uncultured Curvibacter sp. | reverse complement strand
GAAACAATTCCCTAACCTCTACTTCTGATTGGCACAGGAATTCGAGGGGGCTTCAGTTGGAGCTCAACTTTTCCTGGCGTCAACTATGGCGCCTATCCTATGGGTGGCCATGACTCCCTTGCGCAGCGAAGGAGTCCGTGGTGGACTGCTATTTCTTCGACGGCCTGCAGCAGGTACGTGACATGACCGCTGACTGGCCACACCGCTACAACCATCACCGGCCACACGCTCACAAAATGTCGGTTCGGCGCGGCGGGAGGTCTGCCGATGCTGGTTAGCGTGCCACATCAATTTGGAGCTGTGCTTGCCGTACCAACTGATTGCAGATGAGGGCCATCTTCTGGATGCGAAATTCGACATCGAGGATGACTCAATCGTCTTCCACAGCAGGGGTGGCAGCCGGGCAAAGGGTGGGGTTAATTTGGACTACACGCCCGCCCTGTCGGTTCTCCTTGAGCGCCTCGCGGCGGCAGGCTTCCCCGTGACTCAGGCGTGGCTTGACAGTCAGCCAGCCCAGCAACTTCCCGTTGGGGACCGCATGGTGCTTGATAGCCCTGATGCTGCACTTCCGGTTGCGGGGCAGGTACGCCTGATGTCAAAGCGCATGGCAGGCATGGTGCGACTGCCAACAGCGAAGTCGCCCCAGGGCAACCCGACAAAACGCATACGTCTCAAGCTCGCTGAAGGGGTGACCAAGGTTGATCTTGTGTCGCTCCTCAAGGCGGTGCCGGCCAGGGCTGACTCTCGTAGTGCTTCGAGACTTCCCGCTGGCGAGCTTGCCAACGTTACGGCAGAGCACATCGACAGGGCCATCAGGCGCCTCCTTGACGACCCGGACTCACATGCGTTCGGAGAGTCAACCGACTACGACGTGGTGCTGGAAGATGGGTCCCGCCTTCCTCCAAAGGCTGTGTTCGGCATCGCAGCGACCGAGGCACTCGGCTTCCCAGTTGAACCCAGGCACTTCACGGCAGGAGTCAACAGCGCATGCTTTCGCGCAATTGAAGCGGCTGGGTGGATCATCCGCCCCAAGGGCGAAGCGGCGGAGGTGATGGAGGCGCCGCCGACCAAAGACCAAGAATGGTCGGAGGGCACGCCCCGTCTTCGGCAACACCTATCCAGAGAGCGGGCGTCCGGCTTGCGCGAGGCCAAGAAGGCCGAGTTCAGGCGCATCCACGGGGGCAGATTGTTCTGCGAGCACTGCCAGGAGGACCTGGTGGAGAAGTATGGCACCGAGCATGCCGAAGCTTGCATTGAAGTCCATCACAAGAGTACCCATGTGGCGGCCATGGAGGTCGGCCACCGGTCACGCTTGGAGGACCTCGAATGTATCTGTGCCAACTGTCACCGCCTGGAGCATCGGCGACTCCGGATCATGAGCTGATCGCCTACCCACGGCGTCCATACTCAAGCCTCAAAAGCCGAGATACAGTTAGTGCCGGGGCGGCTTGATCTGCTACGATTTCGAGCAATGCGAAACCGGACACAAGCCCGGACGCAGAGGCGACGGGAGTGATCCTAAGTCGTTGATTTGTATGGCTTTAGGTGGCCCGATTGGTGAATCCCATCAGCCACCCCAGCGAATAAAAATCGGCCTCCGAGCAATCGGAGGCCGTTTTCTTTTTGGGGTGACCGTCAGCGCGCCGGCAGCACGGTTCCCACGCACTCACCGAAGCCGATGCGCGCCGTGCCCGGTTTCTCGCACCAGCCGCGCAGCGTCACGGCGTCGCCGTCCTCCAGGAAGGTGCGCTGCTCGCCGCCGGGCAGGGCCAGCGGCTGCTTGCCGCCCGCGGTCAGTTCGAGCAGCGCGCCGGCCTGGTCCAGGGTGGGGCCGGAGAGCGTGCCGCTGCCGAGCAGGTCGCCTGGCTGCAGGTTGCAGCCGTTGACGGTGTGGTGCGTCACCATCTGGGCGATGGTCCAGTAGGCGTGGCGGTAGCTGGTGCGGCAGATGCTGGCGCCGGCCTGGCCTGCTTCGCGCAGGCGCGGCGTCTGCAGCAGCACCTCGAGCTGGATGTCAATGCTGCCGGCGGCGCGGTTGTGTGCGCTGTCGAGGTAGGGCAGGGGCTGAGGGTCGCCTTCGGGCCGCGTGAAGGCGGTGCGGTAGGGCGCGAGCGCTTCCAGCGTGACGATCCAGGGCGAAATGGTGGTGGCGAAGTTCTTGGCCAGGAAGGGGCCCAGCGGCTGGTACTCCCAGCTCTGGATGTCGCGCGCCGACCAGTCGTTGAGCAGGCACAGGCCGAACACGTGGTCCTCGGCCTGGGTGATGGCGATGCTGTCGCCGCTGGCGTTGCCGCTGCCGATGAAGATGCCCAGTTCCAGCTCGATGTCCAGCCGTTTGCAGGCGCCCAGCACGGGGGCCTCGGTGTCAGGCGCCTTGAGCTGGCCCTTGGGCCGGTGGAAGCGCTGGCCCGAGACGGCAATGCTGGAGACGCGGCCGTGGTAGCCGATGGGCACCCACTTGTAGTTGGGCAGCAGCGGGCTGTCGGGGCGGAACTGCTTGCCGATGTTGGTGGCGTGGTACACCGAGGTGTAGAAGTCGGTGTAGTCGCCGATGCGCGCGGGCAGGCCGTATTCGGCCTCGGCCTGTGGCACCAGGCACGCCTGCAGCGCGGCCTGGGCGGGCGAGCCTTCGCGCAGCGCGCGCGACAGCGCCAGGCGAAGCGCGCTCCAGGCGGGTTGGCCCAGGGCCATCAGGGTATTGAGCGAATCTTGCGAGGCGGCCTGCAGCGCCTGCTGTGCCACGCCCTCAAAGACGCCGCCGTGGGATGCGGCCGCGAGGTCGAGGATCTGGTCGCCGATGGCGACACCACCGCGAAAGGCCTCGGCGCTGCCCCGGCGGCGGAACGCCGCGAACGGCAGGTTCTGGATCGGGAAATCGGTGCCGGCCAGGTTGGCCGAAGCCACCCAGCTGCGCAGCGCGGGGTCGTGGGTTTCGTTGGTCAGGGTGCTCATGTTCGTGTGGTGTTCAGTGGGCGTGGCTGCCGTCGTGCATCCAGGCGGCGTGTTTGGGTGCGCGGCGGGTGCGGCTCCATTCGTCCAGCATGTCGCGCTTCACCTCGTCGAGCTTGCGGTACATCTCGGGCGTGCCGATGTCGGCGGCCAGTTCCAGCCGGTGGCCGTTGGGGTCGAAGAAGTAGATGCTCTTGAAGATGGTGTGGTCGGTGGGGCCGATCACCTCGATGCCGGCGGCCTCCAGCCGGGCTTTGGTGGCCACCAGCGTGTCCACCGAGTCGACCTTGAGCGCCAGGTGCTGGACCCAGGCCGGGGTGTTGGGGTCGCGGCCCATCTCGGGCTGGTTGGGCAGCTCGAAGAAGGCCAGGATGTTGCCGTTGCCCGCATCGAGGAAGACGTGCATGTAGGGATCGGGCGCCTTGGTGGAGGGCACCTCGTTCTCGGCGATGGCGAGCACGAAGTTCATGCCCAGGTGCTTTTCATACCATTCCACGGTTTCCTTGGCGTCCTTGCAGCGGTAGGCAACGTGGTGAATCTGTCGGATGTCCATGGGGGGCCTCACAGGTCTTGAAGGGCGATGTCGATATGTTGACGGATGCGCGCCGGTTCGCCCAGTGCCTGGGCGTTGAGCAGCGCGAGCTTGGCAAGGAACAGTTCGGCCTTGCCGGGGCCGGCGGCGTCCACGGCCTGGGCCAGCCAGTCGTAGACGGTTTCGAGCTGGGGCACGCCGAGCGTGGAGGTGTCTGTGGTCATGGCGGGGTTCCTCAGTGGGGCAGCGCGTGGTCCAGGGCGGCCTGCAGGCGGCCTGCGTCCAGTGTCATCCAGCGTGCGCAGACGTGCTGGTCGGGCCGCAGCAGGTAGGCCGCACCGATGGCTGTCACGCCGTAGCGCTGGCGCACACGGCCATCGGTGTCGGCCAGTGTCAGGTCGGCGCCGGGCACCGGCCGCGCCGCGCCGATGGCGACCACCTTCAGCGGCAGGCCGCGCGCGCGGGCCGCGGCCACCACGTCCTGCAGCGGCCGGGGCAGGGCTTCGCCTTCGGTGAAATACAGAAGGTCGAAGCCGCCACCCAGGTGATCCAGCAGGTGGTCGTCGGGGCCCAGGCGCACGTTCCGGGGCGGCGCGCCGTGGGCCGGGCCGGCCTGGAACAGCGCGTTGTCGTCGCCCGTGCTGTTGAGGGCCGAGTGCGTGTACTCGTGCGGGCGCGAGGTGCGCCAGTGGTAGAGCGGGCGCACGAAGTCCTGCGTCAGCGACAGCGACAGCACCGCATCGCGCAGCAGGCCGAAGCCGTGGGTGGGCGGCGTCATGAAGCGGGTGCTTTTACCCGCTTCCTCGATGATTTCGCGGGCCGCGCCGACGCGCTCGGCGCTGTAGTTGGCCAGCAGCCGGCGGCCGGCCAGTCCCTGGGCCACCAGGCCCAGGTGCCAGCCCAGCGATTGCGCATCCTGGAAGGCGGTGTTGGCGCCGCGCACGCCGAAGATGGGCAACAGGTGGGCCGCGTCGCCCACGAACAGCACGCGGCCGTGCACGTAGTCGGGCAGGGTGAGCGCGCGGGCCGAGTAGACCGAACACCAGTCCATTTCCCAGGGCGCGCCGGCGTGGCCGATCATGGCGAGCTGCGCGTCGATGCGGGCCTTGAGCGATTCGGGTTTCAGTGCCTGCTCGGGTGTCTCGCCCTCGGGCAGCTGGTAGTCCACGCGCCAGATGCCATGCGGCTCGCGGTGCATCAGTATGGTGTTGCCCCGGTTCCAGTCGGGGTCGAAGTAGGCCAGGCGCTCGGTCGGCAGCGGCAGGTCGACGCGGATGTCGGCGATGACGAACAGGCCTTCGTAGGACGCGCCTTCCATCTTGAGGCCCAGGCCTGAGCGGATGCCGGAGCGCCCGCCGTCGGCGGCCACAAGCCAGTCGCAGGTCAGTGTGTAGGGGCCTTCGGCCGTGTCCACCGTCACGCGGGCACAGGACTCGTCCTGCTCCACGGCCTCCACGCGGTTGCCCCAGCGCAGGTCGATCAGCGGGTGGGCGGCGCAGGCATCCAGCAGGTATTCCTCCAGGTATTGCTGCTGCAGGTTGGTCATGGGGGCGAAGCGGTCGTCCTCGTCGTGCGGCGCTTCCATGCGGAACACGCGCTGGCCGCGGTAGAACGAGTTGCCGAAGCGCC
>CAMLNH010000210.1 GCA_946481355.1 uncultured Curvibacter sp. | reverse complement strand
ACGAATGGCAGCAGCGCACCGGCCACACCATCCTGGAGCGCTACGGCATGAGCGAGACCATCATGCTCACCTCCAACCCCTACGCGGCCGACAAGCGCCACGCGGGGCAGTCCGAGCGGCGCGGTGCCACCGTGGGCTTCCCGCTGCCGGGGGTGGACCTGCGTGTGGTGGACGACGCGAACAAGCCGCTGCCCGTGGGCGAGATCGGCAACATCCAGGTGCAGGGCCCCAACGTGTTCAAGGGCTACTGGCGCATGCCCGAGAAGACCAAGGAAGAGTTCACCGCTGACGGCTGGTTCAAGACCGGCGACGTGGGCAAGGTGGACGAGCGCGACTACGTGAGCATCGTGGGCCGCAGCAAGGACCTGATCATCAGCGGCGGCTACAACGTCTACCCGGCCGAGATCGAAGGCTATATCAACGAGCTGCCCGGCGTGGCTGAGAGCGCCTTGGTGGGGGTGCCGCACCCGGACTTTGGCGAGGTCGGTGTGGCCGTGGTGGTGCGCAAGCCCGGCGCCGCGCTCGAGCCCGAGCAGATCGTCGCCACCCTGAAGTCCAAACTGGCCAACTTCAAGATCCCCAAGAAGTGCTACGTGGTCGACGACCTGCCGCGCAACACCATGGGCAAGGTACAGAAGAACCTGCTGCGCGACCAGTACAAGACGCTGTTCAGCTGACGGCTTGACCATGCCCAGAAAAAACGCCGGCAGTGCCGGCGTTTTTTCTGGGCGAATCGCTTTCAGTGGAAGCGCAACCTGAACTGCACGCCGGCTTCGCGCGTGCTGTTGCGCGGCTCCACGATCACGGCCGCGGGTACGCCTGCCAGGGACTGACGGGCCTCGTCCGAGGCGCCGACGCGCCAGTAGTGCACGAAGAAGCCGATGGACCAGTGGAAGGTCTCGAAGCTGCTGCTCAGCCGCAGGCCATGGCCGTTGCGCTGGCTGTTGACCGGGTCGTTGGACGTGGCGTCCGTGTCGGACAGAAAGGACTGCTGACGGCCGTCGAGCAGCAGGTCGTATTCGAAACTGGTCGACAGCCGGGCCTCGGGCCCCAGCTGTAGGCGGTGGGTCAGGCCCAGGGGCAGGTAGACGTACTGGCTGCGGCGGCGGTAGCCTTCGTCACCCGTGCTCGTCAGGCCTTTCAGGTCGGTGCTGAGCTTGCGGTAGCCCAGGCCGAAGTAGGGGGCCAGCAGCTGGGACCCAACGGGATAGTCCTTGCCGCCGGTGATGCGCACCTCGGTCACGACGTCGGCGTTGCCGCCTTTCTCACCGCGGCTGGCGCTGCTGTAGTTGATGTTCCCATGCGACTGGCGGGCGTCGCCGCCCCAGTACCAGTTGTCACTCAGGGCCTGGGTGAAGCGGAACATCAGCCCCACCTTGTTGCCTTCGTGTTCGAAGGCCGTGCTGCCGCTGCCGGCTCCGTAGCGCAGCTGCATGATTTCGACGCCCAGCTCGCTGCTGTCGACCGAGCGCAGCGAGACCGGCTGGGCCTGCGCCGCGAGCGGCAGCAGGGCAAGGGGGAGGAGGAGGCGCGCGATGTTCATGGTGTCCCGTGGTGTTGAGGGCCTGTTCGCACTTGAGAAATCAGTGTGAACAGGCCCTTCCCACGGGAATTTACCAGTTTGCGGCCTCGCAGGCTCAGCGCAGCACCAGCACCGGGATGTGCGAGTGCGTCAGCACCTGCTGGGTTTCGCTGCCCAGCAGCAGGCGCTTGATGCCCTTGCGGCCATGCGAGGCCATGACAATGAGATCGCACTTGTTCTTCTTGGCCGCAGCGATGATGGCCTCGCTGATCAGGTCCGACTTCACGACCACGCCCTTGGCCATGACCCCTTTGCTTTTGGCGGCCTTGGTGACGGCATCGACCACGGTCTGGCCTTGGGCGGCCCACTGCTTCTCGATCTTGTTGATGTCGCTCAGCGGTAGCGCCAGGCCGCCTTCGAAATAGCTCTGCGGGTAGCGGGGCACCACCTTGAGGGCGACGAGCTCCGCGCCGCTGAGCTGGGCCAGGGCGATGGCGCTGCTCACGGCTTTCTTGGAGAGGGTGCTGCCGTCGGTGGCGACGAGGATGCGCTTGTACATGCTGGCTCCTAGGTGCGTTGTTGCGGTGCCCCTAGCTTAGGCCACATGCTTCTGCTAAGGTCTTGATCCATATCAAGTAGGAGGCGGGTTCCCCTCGATAGGCTTGATGTCCATGAGCTCTGCCAGTCTTGCCGCATCGCCTGCCGCGTCCGATGGCGCGGCCGCGGCTGCCGATCCACCGGACCAGGCAGCGGGCGAGGGGCTGCTGGACGATCCGCAGCTGTGGTCGGGTTTCAGCCGGCCGCAGGCAGGTGCCAGCGAGACGCAGGGTCGCTGGGAATCCCATCTGCTGATCGAAGGCATGCACTGTGCGGCCTGTGCGCTCAACGTCGAGGACGCGCTGCGGCACGTACCCGGTGTGCACAGCGCCAGCGTCAGCGCGGGCAGCCGGCGTGCCCGCGTGCTCTGGGATGCCGGGGCCGTGCGCCCATCCGAATGGATGCAGGCCGTGCGGCGTGCTGGCTACCGTGCCGTGCCGGCGCAGGACGCACTGGCCGGCGAACGCCGCCGCAAGGAGACGCGCAAGGCCCTGTGGCGCTGGCTGGTTGCGGGCTTTTGCATGATGCAGGTCATGATGTACGCGTGGCCAGCCTATGTGGCCGAGCCGGGCGACCTCACCATGGAGATGGAGCAGCTGCTGCGCTGGGCCTCCTGGGTCATCACGCTGCCCGTGCTCTTCTTCTCCTGCACGCCTTTCTTTGCCGCGGCCTGGCGCGACATCCTGCAGCGGCGCATCAGCATGGACCTGGCGGTGGCGCTGGGCATGGCCATCACCTTCGTGGTCAGCACGGCCGGCACCTTCGAGCCCCAGGGCATCTTCGGGCGCGAGGTGTATTTCGACTCGCTGACCATGTTCGTCTTCTTCCTGCTCACCGGTCGCTGGCTGGAGCAGCGCCTGCGCGAGCGCACGGCGGGCGCGCTGGACGCGCTGATGAACCGCCTGCCCGACAGCGTGCTGCGCCAGCGCGCCGACGGCGAGTTCGAGCGCGTGGCCGTGCACCGGCTGCGCCCGGGCGATGTGCTGCGCGTGCTGCCCGGTGAATCCTTCCCGGCCGATGCCACCGTGCTCGAAGGCCAGACCCATGCCGACGAGGCCCTGCTCACGGGCGAGTCGCGTCCGCTGCCGCGCGGCCCCGGGGCGGCGGTGATTGCGGGCAGCCACAACCTCAGCGGCGCCGTGCGGGTGCGCGTGGAGCGCACGGGCGAGGACACGCGCTACGCCCAGATCGTGGCGCTGATGGAGGAGGCCGCACACAGCCGGCCGCAGCTGGCCCTGCTGGTGGACCGGCTGGCCCGGCCTTTTCTCATCGGCGTGCTGCTGGCCGCGGCCGGCGCCGCCGTCTGGTGGTGGCCGCAGGACCCGGGCCATGCACTGATGGTCGCCGTGGCCGTGCTCATCGTCACCTGTCCCTGCGCGCTCTCGCTGGCCACGCCCGCGGCCATGCTGGCGGCTGCCGGCACCCTGGCGCGCCAGGGCGTGCTGGTGCGCCGGCTCGGTGCGTTGGAGGTGCTGGCCCATGCCGATCTCGTGATCTTCGACAAGACGGGCACGCTCACGCGCGACGCCTTGGTGCTCCAGGGACTGCGCCTGCGTGACGGTGCCACGCGAGACCAGGTACTGGCCCAGGCGGCAGCGCTGGCGCGGCATTCGCTGCATCCGGTCTCGCGTGCGTTGCAGGCCACGGCCGATGCGGACGCTGCGGCGCCCTGGCTCAGCGAGGAGGTGCAGGAGCAGGCCGGTGCCGGTCTCACGGGCCGGGTGCGGCCTGCAGGAGATGCGGCCTGGCAGGACCTGCGCCTGGGCTCTGCGGTGCACTGCGGTGTACCGGCGCAGCCGGTGGCGGGCCCGCATGCCGTGCTCAGCGATGCGCAGGGTTGGCTGGCCACCTTCGAGTTCGGCGAGGACCTACGGCCCGATGCGCAGGCCACCGTGGCGGCGCTGCAGGCCGAAGGCATCGAAGTGCGCATCCTCTCGGGTGACGCGCCCGAGGCTGTCGCTCGCGTGGCACAGCAACTGGGCATAACCCAGGCGCGCGGTGGCTGCACGCCACAGGACAAGCTGGAGGCCTTGCAACAGGCAAGGCAGGCTGGTCGCCAGGCCGTGGTGGTTGGTGACGGCTTGAACGACGGGCCGGCCCTGGCTGGCGCCCAGGCCTCCTTTGCCTTCGGTCGGGCCGTGCCGCTGGCGCAGTCCCGCGCGGATTTCGTGGTGCTGGGCGAGCAGCTGGCCCAGGTGGGGGCGGCCATCGCGCTGGCGCGGCGCACGCTGCGCATCGTGCGCCAGAACCTGGGCTGGGCCGTGGCCTACAACGCGGTCTGCGTGCCGCTGGCCGTGGTGGGCTGGATGCCGGCCTGGCTGGCCGGTCTGGGCATGGCGGCCAGTTCGCTGCTCGTCGTCATGAATGCATTGCGCCTGGCGCCGGGCTGGCGCGGCAAGGAGAGCGTTTGATGGACATCCTTTACCTGCTGATCCCTTTGTCGGTGGCGCTGGTCTTCTTCATCCTCGCGGGCCTGTGGTGGGCCATCGAGCGCGGACAGTTCGAAGACCTCGAGTCCGAAGGCGAGCGCATCCTGCGGGATTCCTGAGGGCGGTTGATTTGGGTCAAACCGCGAGTGCGGTGAAAGACAGACACTTTCAAGGGTCAATAAAGAGAGAGGTGCACATGGCATTTTCAAACCAGCAGGCGACCGTGTACAACGACACCGTTGTGCGCCAGTTCGCCATCATGACGGTGGTCTGGGGTGTGGTGGGCATGCTGGTCGGGGTGATCATCGCCGCCCAGCTGACCTGGCCAGAACTGAATTTCGGCATTCCCTGGCTGAGCTACGGGCGCCTGCGACCGCTGCACACCAACGCGGTGATCTTCGCCTTCGGCGGCTGCGGCCTGTTCGCGGCCGCCTACTACGTGGTGCAGCGCACCTGCCACGTGCGGCTGTTCGGCGACAAGCTCGCGGCCTTCACCTTCTGGGGCTGGCAGGCGGTCATCGTGCTGGCCGCCATCTCGCTGCCGCTGGGCTACACCCAGGGCAAGGAGTACGCCGAGCTCGAGTGGC
>CAMLNH010000209.1 GCA_946481355.1 uncultured Curvibacter sp. | reverse complement strand
CGTCGGCCACCACCTTCATGCCCGAGGTGCCGATCGGGATCTCCTGGTGCAGCACTGCCAGCCGGGTCATGCCCAGGGTGCTGGCGTGCTTGACGATTTCTTCGAGCTGCTGCTTGTCGCCAGCGCGCACGTGGAAGAGCTTGGGATGCCCCGGGTTGCGGAAGGGCTCGGCCCCTGGGATGGCGTTCATGAACACCACGTCGTACTTGTCGAGCAGCTTGTCGTTGAGCATGCGCTGGATGGACGCCGAGCCGATGGGCGAGATCAGCGCCACCGGTTGCCGCTGCATGGCCCGCTCCAGGGCCGAGACGAAACCATCGGGCTTGTAGGTGTCGTCGATCTCGAACACGACGACCTTGCGGCCATTGATGCCTCCAGCCTTGTTGATCTGGG
This sequence comes from uncultured Curvibacter sp., assembly GCA_946481355.1. Next base: position 4,780 of record CAMLNH010000209.1, on the reverse strand, counting down.
CGGCCCAGGCCTTGAGGCCCTGGTTGACCTCGGGCGCGTCGGGCACCGGAATGCCGGTGAAGGGGCCGACCTGGCCGATCACGATGTCCTGGGCCGAAACTCCCAGCGCCAGCACCACACCCATCCCCAGTACCACGCGGGCCGCCCAGCGGGCCCAAGTCTGTTTCGAGAGCATCTGTCTTCCTTTTCTATTCAACTGGAGGCTGGCACGATCAGCGGACTGCCGCCCTCACGAGTGTGCGGCCGGCGAGGGGCAGGAACCAGTACAAAATCATTCCATGTGATATGCCGCACTGCGATAACTGGTCCATAATCCGCATCCTGAATGACGTTCCCGACGGCGGCCGATCTTAAGCCCACAACACAGGAGACCCCCATGACGCTACGCACCACCCCGCCCTTTCGCGCCGACCACGTCGGCAGCTTCCTGCGCCCCAAATACCTGCTGGAAGCGCGTGAGCAGAAGGCCAAGGGCGAGATCACGGCCGAACAGCTGCGCAAGGTCGAGGACAAGGCGATCACCGAGATCGTGAAGTTCCAGGAAGACGTGGGCCTGCAGAGCATCACCGACGGCGAGTTCCGTCGCACCTACTTCCACATCGACTTCCTGGAGCAGATCGGCGGCGTCAAGACCGACATCCCGGTCACGGTCGTCAAGCCCGACGGCACCAAGGAACTGGCGCCGCCCGTGATGCGCGTGATCGACAAGGTGCGCCATGTCAAAGACATCCAGCTCGCCGATTTCCAGTACCTCAAGAGCCAGATCGCCCCGGGTCGCGGCAGCGTGGCCAAGGTGACCATCCCCTCGCCCACCATGCTGCACTTCCGCGGCGGCCGCGCCGGCATCAGCAAGGAACACTATCCCGAGCTCGAGCCCAGCTTCTACGACGACGTGGCCAAGGCCTACGGCGACGAGCTGCGCAGCCTGGCTGCCGCCGGCTGCACCTATGTGCAGATGGACGACACCAACCTGGCCTATCTGTGTGACGAGAAGATGCGCGAGGCCGCCCGCCAGCGTGGCGACGACCCCAACGAGCTGCCGCACCGCTATGCCAAGTTCATCAACAAGGTCGTGGCGCAGAAGCCGGCCGGCATGACCCTGGCCATGCACCTGTGCCGTGGCAACTTCAAGAGCACGCACGCGGCTTCGGGCAACTACGAGCCCGTGGCCGAGGCCCTGCTCAAGGAGATGAACCTGGACGCTTATTTCCTGGAATACGACGACGACCGCAGCGGCGACTTCCGCCCCCTGCGTTACCTCGCCCCGGGCAAGATCGTGGTGCTGGGCCTGGTGACCACCAAGTTCGGCAAGCTCGAATCCAAGGACGATCTCAAGCGTCGCATTGACGAAGCCGCCAAGTACGTGCCCATGGACCAGCTCTGCCTCTCGCCCCAGTGCGGCTTCTCCAGCACCGTGCACGGCAACGACATCGCGGTGGAAGACCAGCGCGCCAAGCTGCGCCTGGTGGTGGAAACGGCCCAGGAAGTCTGGGGCTGAAGTGGGGTGGGGCTGCCGAGCGCAGCACCGTTCAGGCCGGCACGCGAGCGAGGCGCTCGGTCACGTAGGTGAAGGCGAAATCGATCGCGGCCGCGAGCGAGAGCTCGATGGCATGGCGCTCGTGCTCGGTCAGGTAGAACATCAGGTCCACGTCGTGGCGCACATAACGCGCCGGCAGGCGGTTGAGCGCCACGCAGGCGATGTCGGCCAGCGCATCGGGCATCAGGTCCGGGCGCTTGGCGGCGCGGCGCAGCACCTCTTCGAACACGAGCCGTTCGTAGTAGTTGTGGACCTGCTCGAAATTGCTGATCATGGCCGCCTCCAAGGATGGGCGGCAACCTTAGCAGGTCCGATCCGGCCTGACAAGCACGCCGGGTTCAGGCCAGCCCGAGCAGACGCACCGCGTTGTCCTTGAGGATGCCGGGCATGACTTCGGGCTTGAAGCCCGCGTCTTCGAAATCCTTCATCCAGCGCTCGGGCGTGATCAGCGGGTAGTCGCTGCCAAACAGGATGCGGTCCTTGAGCAGGGTGTTGGCGTACTGCACGAGCTGCTTCGGAAAGTACTTGGGGCTCCAGCCCGAGAGGTCGATCCAGACATTGGGCTTGTGCGTGGCCACGCTCAGCGCCTCGTCCTGCCAGGGAAAGCTCGGGTGCGCCATCACGATCTGCATGTCGGGAAAGGCGATCGCCACATCGTCCAGGTGCATGGGGTTGCTGTACTCCAGGCGCAGGCCGCCGCCGCAGCGCATGCCGCTGCCGATGCCGCTGTGACCCGTGTGGAAGATGGCCGGCATCTTGTATTCGGCGATCACCTCGTAGATGGGCCAGGCCATCTTGTCGTAGGGGTGGTAGCCCTGCACCGTGGGGTGGAACTTGAAGCCCTTGACACCGTGCTCCTCGATCAGGCGGCGCGCCTCGCGCGCGCCCATCTTGCCCTTGTGCGGATCGATGCTGCCGAAGGCCATCATCATGTCACTGTTGGCCTTGGCAGCCTCGGCAATCTCCTCGTTCGGGATGCGACGGCGCCCCAGATTGGACTCACTGTCCACCGTGAACATGATCAGGCCGATCTTGCGTTCACGGTAATAGGCCACGGTCTCGGCAATGGTCGGCCGGCGGTTGGAACGGAAGTACTTGTCCGCCGCGCGGTCGTATTCCTCGCCGTAGTTGTCAAAAGGGTTCCAGCAGCTGACTTCGGCGTGCGTGTGCACGTCGATGGCGATGAGGTTCTTGTGGTCCATGACCGTCTCCTGTCCCAGCATGCTGCAACGGCAGCTAGGGTAAACACCGAGAAAAAGTACAAGCGGCTTGCTTGAACTGGTTATATTTCATAACCATAATCGAATCCCGAAAGAAACGCAAGATGAAGAACCCTGACCTCCACTTCGAGCGCCGCGGCGAGCACCAGGAAATCGCCGTCATCCGCCTCACCCGGCCCGCCAAGCGCAATGCGCTCAACGATGGCCTGATCCTCGCCCTGCGTCGCCTGTTCGAAGAGATGCCCGAGGGCGTGCGCGCCGCCGTCATCGACGGCGAGGGTGAACACTTCTGCGCCGGTCTGGACCTGAGCGAGCTGAAAGAGCGCGATGCCGGCCAGGGCCTGCACCACTCGCGCATGTGGCATGCCGCACTGGAACAGGTGCAATACGGTCCGGTACCGGTGATCGCCGCGCTGCACGGCGCGGTGGTGGGTGGCGGTCTGGAGCTGGCCAGCGCCTGCCATATCCGAGTGGCCGACGAATCCACCTTCTATGCCCTGCCCGAGGGCTCGCGCGGCATCTTCGTGGGCGGGGGCGGCGCGGTGCGCATCCCGCGTCTGATCGGCGCCGCGCGCATGACCGACATGATGCTGACCGGCCGCGTCTACAACGCCGTCGATGGCGAGAAGGTGGGTTTTGCGCAATACCTCGTGCCCCAGGGTACGGCCTTCGACAAGGCTTTTGAGCTGGCCGTGCGGGTGGCGGAAAACGCGCCGCTGACCAACTACGCCCTGATCCACGCCCTGCCGCGTATTGCCGAGCAGCCGGCCGACCAGGGCTTCCTCACCGAAGCCATGATGGCCGCCATCGCCCAGAGCGCCCCCGAAGCCAAACAACGCGTGCGCGCCTTCCTGGACGGCAAGGCCGCCAAGGTCCGCAAGGGCTGACCCATCTCCGGACAACTGACGACCCATGAGCGAGACTACGAAGACCACCCCGCGCTACCGCCCTGTGCCTTTCGGCGTGACCCGCGTCACCGTGCGCGAAGGTGCACCCGGCACGCGTTATGTGCAGGCCGAACTGCCCCTGGGCGCCTATGCCCGCCGCCTCAGCGACTTCCTGGTCCACTGGGCCGAAGCGGAACCCGAACGCAGCTTCATGGCCCGGCGTGAGCAGCTGGGCGAAGGCCGCACCGGTGAATGGCAACACATCAGCTACGCCCGGGCGCTGGACGCGGCGCGCCGCATCGGCCAGGCCCTGCTGGACCGCAAGCTCACGCCCGAACGCCCGGTGGTGATCCTCAGCGAAAACACGCTCGAGCACGCCCTGCTCTCGCTGGGCTGCATCTACGCAGGTGTCCCCTACTGCCCGGTCTCGCCCGCCTATGCCACGGTGAGTCAGGACTACGACAAGCTCAAGCACGTGCTCACCACGCTCACGCCGGGTCTGGTGTACGCCGCCGACGGCGCGCGCTACGGCAAGGCGATCCAGGCCACGGTGGGCGACGATGTGGAAGTCGTGCTGGCCCAGGGCAGCATCGAGAGCCGCCAGACCACGCCCTTCGCCGCGCTGCGGGACACGGTGGCCACGCCCGCGGTGGACACGGCCATGCACGCCGTGCGTCCCGACACCATCGCCAAGTTCCTCTTCACCTCGGGCTCGACCAAGATGCCCAAACCGGTGATCAACACACACCGCATGTGGTGCGCCAACCTGCAGCAGATCACCCTGTCCATGCCGGTGATCGCCGAGGCCCCGCCCATCTTCGTGGACTGGCTGCCCTGGAACCACACCTTCGGTGGCAACCACAACGTGGGCCTGACGCTGATGCATGGCGGCACGCTCTACATCGACGACGGCAAGCCCACGGCCGCGCTCATCGGCGAGACCCTGCGCAACCTGCGCGAGATCGCGCCCACGCTGTACTTCAACGTGCCCACGGGCTTCGAGATGATTGCCCAGGCCATGAAGACCGACGAGGCGCTGCGCAAGAAGCTGCTGTCTCGGGTGCGCATGTTCTTCTACTCCGGCGCCGGCCTGGCCCAGCCCGTCTGGGACAGCCTGCACCAGACCGCCGAGGCCG
>CAMLNH010000208.1 GCA_946481355.1 uncultured Curvibacter sp. | reverse complement strand
TGCGCCAGGCGTTTGAAGAGGCCATCCACACCCACGCCTACCAGTACATCGTGGAATCGCTGGGTCTGGACGAATCCGAGATCTTCAGCGCCTACCTGGAAGTTCAGTCCATCCGCGACAAGGACGAGTTCCTGCTCCCGTTCATCAACGCGATCATGGACCCGAACTTCCACACGGGTACGCTGGAAACCGACCAGACCCTCCTGAAGAGCCTGATCGTCTTCGCCTGCCTGATGGAAGGCCTGTTCTTCTACGTCGGCTTCACCCAGATCCTGGCCCTGGGCCGTCAAAACAAGATGACCGGTGCCGCCGAGCAGTACCAGTACATCCTGCGCGACGAGTCCATGCACTGCAACTTCGGCATCGACCTGATCAACCAGATCAAGCTCGAGAACCCGCAGCTGTGGACGGCCGAGTTCAAGGCCGAGATCCGTGGCCTGTTCGAGAAGGCCGTCGAGCTCGAATACCGCTACGCCGAGGACACCATGCCGCGCGGCGTGCTGGGCATGAACGCTTCCATGTTCAAGGGCTACCTGCGCTACATCGCCAACCGGCGCGCCACGCAGATCGGCCTCGAAGCCCTGTTCCCCAACGAAGAGAACCCCTTCCCCTGGATGAGCGAGATGATCGACCTGAAGAAGGAACGCAACTTCTTCGAGACCCGCGTCATCGAGTACCAGTCCGGCGGCGCCCTCTCCTGGGACTGAAACACATCAATCTATGGCTTCCAGAATCGCACCCGTTGTCGACCATGCCTCAGAGCGTGGCGCCAGCGTGTGCCACCCCGTTCATGGCGTTGGGCCCTACCCCAGCCTCATGAATCGCTTCATGCACTCCAACAAACGCATGAAGTGCTCTTTGTAACTTGATCAAGGAGAAATGAAATGGCAACTGCAAAGAAGGCCGCCAAGAAGGCAGCCCCCAAGAAGAAGGTAGCGGCGAAAAAGGCTCCGGCCAAGAAGGCCGCAGCGAAGAAGCCGGCCGCCAAGAAGGTAGCGAAGAAGGCTCCGGCCAAGAAGGCCGCTGCCAAGAAGCCCGCCGCCAAGAAAGTAGCAGCCAAGAAGCCGGCTGCGAAGAAGGCCGCTGCCAAGAAAGCCGCTGCGAAGAAGCCCGCGGCCAAGAAGGTAGCGAAGAAGGCTGCCAAGAAGGTCGCCAAGAAGGTCGCCAAGAAGCCGGCTGCGAAAAAGGCTGCGAAAAAGGCTGCGAAAAAGGCTGCCAAGAAGCCGGCGAAGAAAAAGGCTGCTGCCAAGCCTGCTGCTGCCCCGGCCCCTGCGGCTCCGATGGCTCAGACCACGCTGAACCCGCAGGCCGCCTGGCCTTTCCCGACTGCCAGCCGTCCCTGAGACGGTCTAGGCCTCGAGCCCGTTGCCTGCAAAGGCAGCGGGCTTTTTCATTGCACTCCTGAAACGATGCACGCTGCCCTGCCCTTCCTGCACACGCAAAAGGACGGCGCCGTTCTGGTCGACGTGCACGTGATGCCCAATGCCGCGAAGACTCAGGTCCAGGGGCTGCATGACGGCGCCCTGCGCGTACGCCTGAATGCGCCGCCCGTGGACGGCAAGGCCAATCTGGCGCTGCAGGCCTGGCTGGCTGAAACGCTGGGGATTCCGAAAACCGCGGTGGAACTGCTGCGCGGCAGCGCGTCCCGCCGCAAGCAGCTGCGCGTGGCCGCCGGCCACGCCGCGCAGGCGGCCTGGCACAGACTGACTGGGGAAGGCTAGTCGCTCAGGCGCCGAAGGCCTGGGGCGAGACCGTGTAGTTCTGCGGTCCGCGGTGGGCGATCTTGTGCGAGCCCATGCGGTTGCCGAGTTCGGCCGACTTGGCCAGCGACCAGCCGCGCTCCAGCCCATAGAGCAGACCGCCACGGTAGGCATCACCGCAGCCCGTCGGGTCGACGACGGCCGCGGCCTTCACAGGCGGCACCAGAGTCTTGTTGCCATCGACCCAGACCTCACTGCCTTCGTGACCCAGCGTGATGACCAGGCCGCGCACCTTGCGCGAGATCTGCTCCGGACTCCAGCCCGTGCGTTCGCAGAGCATCTTGCCCTCATAGTCATTGACCGTGACCCAGCTCGCCTGCTCAACGAAGCGCGCCAGATCCTGGCCATCGAACATGGGCAGGCCCTGGCCCGGATCGAAGACAAAGGGAATGTCGGCGGCCTTGAACTGCTCGGCATGCTGCAGCATCGCGTCACGGCCGTCGGGCGAGATGATGCCCAGCTTCACGTCCGGTTGACGCTCGATGCGCGTCACATGCGCCTGCATCATGGCGCCGGGATGGAAAGCCGTGATCTGGTTGTTATCACGGTCGGTCATGATCAGCGCCTGCGCGGTATAGGTCTCGCCGATCTCCTTGACGTGACGGGTGTTGATGCCCAGCTCGCGCAGACGCTGCACGTAGCCAGCACCATCGTTACCCACCGTGGCCATGGGCAGGGGATCACCCCCCAGGGCCTTGAGCGCATAGGCGATGTTGCCGGCGCAGCCGCCGAAATCGCGCCGCAGCGTGGGCACGAGGAAGGAAACATTGAGGATGTGCAGCTGGTCGGGCAGGATCTGCTCGGCAAAGCGGCCCTCGAAGTTCATGATGGTGTCGAAGGCCAGGGAGCCGCAGATCAGAGTTGCCATGGAATGAAAAGTAGGTCAGGGATAAAAAGCCAGCAGGCGGTAGCCGGCCACACGCTCACCGTTGCCGTTGGTCTTGACCGTCAGCAAGAGGGTGGCCTGGGTTTCGCCGCCCGCGCGGATCACGCCCTCTTGCACCCCGAGGTCTTCGGGCTGCAGCACACGCCGGATCAGCGCATGGTCGAGGGTATCGGTCAGAGCCAGCTCGACGGCCGGCATGGCCAGATCGACGGGCGCGTTGTTCTTGAGGGTCAGGCTGAGACGGTAGAGATCGCCCTTGATCTTGCTGAAGGCCGAACTGTCGATCACCACCGAATCGATCTGACGCAGCGGTCGCACCTCGCAACCCGCCAGCAGGCAGATCTCCTCAACCAGCGGACGCAGCTCCGGGTGCCGCGCAGCGACAAGATCGCGCTCCTGCACCAGCAGTTGCAGTGCCAGCCCCAGCACGAGCAGCAGGCTGAGCACCATGAGCGTGGCGCGCACCAGCGGCCGGTGCCAGCGGCTGGGCGGGCGGGTCTGGCGCATGAAGGACAGTTCGGGGGCAGATGGTCCCGCCCGGGACGCCGCTGCAGGGGAGGGCTCTTCATCGGCCAGCAGGGGACGGGTCTCGTCCACGCCATAGGCCGAGCCCTCGGGGAGCAGAATGGTGTCGCCTCCAGCAGCCTCCATCTGAGGTTCAATACGTTCAGATCTGGGCTCACCACGGCGCGCGGCACCTTCGTCCGGCGCGCGCGCAGCCGGCGCGTCGCTGGCCATGGCCGCGGCCAGTTCACCCTGAAAGACGGGCGCAGCGGCTTCGGCCTGCGGCGCGACCTCCTGCAGATTGGACTCAGCGTCGAAAATCTCTTCGCACTGGCCGCACCGCACCCAGCCCTCGGAAATCCTGAGCTGGTCGGGAACGACCTTGAACATCGTGCGGCAGGCCGGGCAGCGTGTGATGAGGCTCATGGAGCCCCGATTGTAGAGGCGGCCCGCCTCAAAACAGAAGCGATTCCGGCGGCTCAGAATGCCGCTGTCATCAGCACCCAGCCGTCCTCGCGATCAGCCACAGCAAGCTTGCAATAGGGTGCGTAGGCCAGGGTCAACTCCTCGGCCTGCCGCTCCAGGATACCGGCCAGCACCAGGGCGCCGCCGGGCGCCACGCGCGAGCACAACAGGGGTGCCAGCACCTTGAGGGGAGTGGCCAGGATATTGGCCAGCACCGTCTTGTACTGCCCCTGGGCCAGTTCAGGCAGGCCGGCATTCAGCGTCACGCCGTTGGCTTCAGCATTGAGTCGGGTGGAAGTCACGGCAGCCTCGTCGATGTCCACGGCATCGATCACATGCGCCCCGAACTTGGCCGCGCCGATGGCCAGGATGCCGGAGCCGCAGCCGTAGTCCAGCACGTGGCCCAGGCCCTGGGCCCCATGGCGCGCGATCCAGCGCAGGCACATGCGCGTAGTGGGATGGGTACCAGTACCAAAGGCCAGTCCGGGGTCGAGACGGATGATGGTGCGCGCCTGCGCCGGCGGCTCATGCCAGGTCGGCACGATCCAGAACGCGGGCGTGATGTCCACCGGCGTGAACTGGGACTGCGTCAGCCGCACCCAATCCTGCTCAGGCACCTCGACGACGCCCAGCACCCGGCAGCCTTCAAAAAAATCCTGGGCCTGCAGCAGGGCCGCGGCCTCATCGGCCAAGGCCTGGGTGGAAAACAGCGCAATCACGCGCGAACGCTGCCAGCCCTCGGCCGGTGGCGGCATGCCGGGCTCGCCGAACAGGGCCTGCTCGACGTCGGTCTGGGCATCGGCGTCCTCGACGCTGATGCTCAGGGCATCGAGCGCGTCCAGCGCCTCGCCCAGGACCTCCACGCGATCCTGCGGACAGAGCAAACGAAGTTCGTACATGGGAAAGCCCCCTCAGTCAGAAGCAAAAATCGTGGGCACTCGCGGAACTGGCTTTGCCAGGCCGTTGAGTGCCTCCCCCTGCCACCGAAGGTTGGCGTTGAGGGGGAAGCGGCGCACGCCGCTCAGGGGGGATGCCCCCTGCGGGGGTCATCTCTTGTGATGCCGCATCCACTCCTCGAGGTAGTGGATGTTGGTGCCGCCGGCCATGAACTTGGCGTCGGCCATCAGTTCCCGGTGCAGAGGAATGTTGGTGCTGATGCCTTCGACCAGGGTCTCGGCCAGGGCCGTGCGCATGCGGGCCAGGGCCTGCTCGCGCGTGTCGCCGTGCACGATGATCTTGCCGACCATGGAGTCGTAGTTCGGCGGCACGAAGTAGTTGGTGTAGACGTGCGAGTCGACGCGCACGCCGGGCCCGCCCGGCGCATGCCACATGGTGATGCGGCCCGGCGAGGGCGTGAACTTGTAGGGGTCCTCGGCGTTGATGCGGCACTCGATCGCATGGCCGCGGATCTGGATGTCCTTCTGGGTGAAGGGCAGGCGTTCACCCGCGGCCACCATGATCTGCGTCTTGACGATGTCCACGCCCGTGATCATCTCGGTCACCGGGTGCTCGACCTGCACGCGCGTGTTCATCTCGATGAAGTAGAACTCGCCGTCCTGGT
>CAMLNH010000207.1 GCA_946481355.1 uncultured Curvibacter sp. | reverse complement strand
TCGCCCTTGGGCAGGCCGCCGAGGAACATGGCCTCGTCGACCTCGATGTTCCAGTCCATCAGCGTGCGGATGGCGCGCTCGTGTGCGGGGGCGCTGCGCGCGGTCACCAGCGCGGTGCGGATGCGCATGCTGGGCGTGCCTTCCTGCTGCAGGCGGTGCAGCGCGGCCAGCAGGGGCTTGAAGGGGCCGGCCAGAAGCGGCTGGTGCGCGTTGTCGCGTTCGTGCTGCTGGAAGGCCGAGAGGCCCTGGGCCTGGAATACACGTTCTGCCTCGTCACTGAAGAGTACAGCGTCGCCGTCGAAGGCGATGCGCACTTCATTGGGGTGGTTGTCCTGGGCGCGCGCAGAGTGCGTGGCCACGGTGGCGGCGGGGAAGCCCTGGGCCAGGGCGGCGCGCACGTCCTCGGGGTTGGCCGAGAGGAAGAGGTTGGCGTGCAGGGGCTTGAGGTAGCGCCAGGGTGACTGGCCGCGCGTGAAGCTGCCGCGTTCGATGGGCAGGCCGTAATGCTGGGCCGAGCGGAACACGCGCATGCCCGAGACCGGGTCGTTGCGCGAGAGGATGACCACCTCGACGCGCTGGGCCTTGGCGTCGTTGAAAGCCAGCAGCTTCTTCACCATGGAGAAGGCCACACCGGGCTTGGCCGGCACGTCCAGCTTTTGCAGCTGCAGCTTCATGTAGGCCCGGTCCTTGTGGGGTCCGTGGCCGTGTTCGAAGACCTGGTTTTCTTCCTCGAAATCGAACAGGGCCCGCGAGGAAATCGCGACGACCAGCTTGCCGTCCAGTGTTGCGCCCATGGGGTCTTTCTGTGAGGTGTCGTGCTTGAAGGTCAGGCGGCCCAGCGGCCCAGCAGTTCCACGTCTTCGGGGAAGAGCTGGCCCTTCTCGGCCTGCAGCACGCGGCCGTCGCGCCCGCGTACCAAGGTGATGGGCAGGCCCTTGGGCTTGGGGAGCGCACGGTGGATCTGCGGCGTGACGAAGCCGGCGGGGAAGGTGTAGCCCTTCTTCTGCAGGTAGGCCTGCGCGTCCTCGGGTTTGCGGTCGATCGAGAGCGTGAGGAACTGCAGGCCCTGGGGCTTGCGCCGCTCGGCATCCCAGAGCTTCTGCATCTCGGGGCTCTGCAGGGCGCAGAAGGGGCAGGTGCTGGCCCACCAGTAGACGACGAGCACGCGGCCCTCGGCCTGGGCCGGGTGGAACACGCTGCCGTCGAGCAACGTGACCTCGGGCAGGCGCAGCGGGCTGCCCACGCCGGGGAGCGGGCCGGCCTGGCGTTCGGCCGTTGCCGAGGAGGGGGCGGGCGCCAGGTTCAACGTCTGGCCCCAGGCCGGCGTCAGGCCACCGGCCGCGAGGGCGGCACCGGCGAGCAGCTGTCTGCGTTGCGGATTCATGCGGCCATATTAGCGTTTGCCGGGGCTGGCGATATCAGGGCCGTTCCGTGGGTGCGCATCAGGCCCAGGAGTCGATCAGCGGTTCGGCCTGCTCGACCAGGAACTTCTTGAAGGACTGGGCCGCGGGCGAGAGCTTCTTCTGGCTCAGGTGGGTCACGTACCACTTGCCCACGATGGGCATGCCGCTGATGTCCAGCAGGGCCAGGTGGCCGGCCGCCAGCTCGTGACGCACGGTGCGCATGGAGAGGAAGGACAGGCCCATGCCGGCCATCACCGCCTGCTTGATGGTCTCGTTGCTGGGCATCTCCATGGCGATCTTGATCGGGATCTCGTACTGCTCGAACAGGCGCTCCATGGCAGCGCGCGTGCCCGAACCATGCTCGCGCACGACGAAGGGGTGGTCCTTGACGATGTCGAAGGCCATGCGCTTGCGGCGCACCAGCGGGTGCTCGGGCGGCGCCACGATGCCCAGCGGGTTGCTGGCGAAGGGCGTGGCCTCGCAGTCGATGTTGGCCGGCGCGCGGCCCATGATCACCAGATCGAGCTCGTTGCGCTGGAGCATGCCCAGGATGTTGTCACGGTTGTCGATGCGCAGGGCGATGTCGATGCCCGGCATGAGCTTGTTGAAGCGCACCAGCAGCATGGGCACGAAGTACTTGGCCGTGCTCACGATGCCCAGTTCGATGCGGCCCTTCTTGGCGCCCACGTGCTCGGCCATGCTGGCTTCGAGGTCCTTGAGCTTGCCCAGGGCGGCGATGGCGTGGGTGAGGAACTCATGCCCGGCGTTGGTGAGCTGGATGTTGCGGCCCACAGGCTCGATCAGCGCCAGACCAAAGGCCTCCTCCAGCTGGCGGATCTGCATGGACACGGCCGGCTGGGTGACGAAGAGCCGCTCGGCGGCTCGTGACACGGATTTTTCGCGCGCGACCTCGATGAAGGTCTGCAGCTGCTTGAGGGTGTAGTTGCGCACGATCAGATTTTCCTGATGTTTATCTCTGACGGCATTCTATTGCCTGATGAATCAGGCGCCTAGCGGGGCAGATCGAGCATATCCAGCGAGATGTGGCGCCCGAACTGATCAGCCAGAAACTGCTCGCCGCGCTCCAAGATGTAGTAACGCAGGGCCTCCGCTGCGGGCGAGAGCAGCTTGGACAGGGTGTGCACCACGTTCCAGGCCCGTACCACGGGGCTGCCCGCGATGTCCAGGATGGCCAGCAGCTTGTTGTCCAGTTCCAGGCCGATGGTGTGCAGGGAGAGGCAGCTCAGGCCCATGCCGGCCATGACGGCCTGCTTGATGGTCTCGTTGCTCGACATCTCCATGGTGTTGGGGTGCTCAAAGTTCTGTTCACGGAAGAAATGGTCCAGCGCGGCGCGCGTGCCCGAGCCTTCCTCGCGCAGGATGAGCTTGTAACCCTGCAGGGTCTGCAGCGGCGGGTGGCCGCGGCCCAGCAGGGGGTGGCCCGGCGGGGCCACAAAGACATGGGGATGGGCGGCAAAGGGCTCGGCGCGCGTGGCCATCTCGCGCGGCGGGCGGCCCATGATGGCGATGTCCACGTCGTTGGCCTGCAGCATGCGCACGAGCTGGTCGCGGTTGCCGACGATCAGGCGGATGTCGATGCCCGGGTGCTCGGCCTGGAAGCCCGCCAGCAGGCGGGGCAGGAAGTACTCGGCCGTGCTGACCATGCCGATGGTCAGGGTACCGATCTCCAGCTTCTGCAGCCGGGCGGCGGCGTCTTCGGCGTCCTTGAGCGTGGCCAGGATGCGGCGGGCATAGACCAGCATGTACTCGCCCGCCGTGGTCAGCGCGATCTGGCGCCCCTTGCGCTCGAACAGCGGCATGCCCACATGACCCTCCAGTTCCTTGACCTGCATGGTCACGGCCGGCGGGCTCAGGTGCAACTGCTGCGCCGCCTTGCTGAAGCTGAGCAGGCGCGCCACCTCGCTGAAGACTCGGAGCTGGCGGAAGGTGGCGTTTTTCATTAAGCTTTAACTTAAGTGTTATGTAATAAATATTGAATTTACCTTAGTTCACTGCCTTTTTATAGTGAGCAACGGCCCACCAGGCCGCTTACCTATACCTACCTACGAGGCAGACCATGACCCATCCCACCCTGCAAGCCCTGATCTTCGACGTCGACGGCACCCTGGCCGATACCGAAGACCTGCACCGCGAGGCCTTCAACCACGCCTTCGCGGAACTCGGCCTGGATTGGCACTGGGATGAGGCGCTGTACACCGAGCTGCTCGACATCTCGGGCGGCCGCGATCGCCTGCAGCACTACTGGCAGCAGATGAACCCCGAGGTGCGGGCCATCGACGCCCAGGCCATGCAGCACACCATCGCGCGCATCCACGAGCTCAAGACGGCGTACTACGAATCGGCCATCCAGGACGGCGCCGTGGGCCTGCGCCCGGGCGTGTTGGCGCTGTTCGACGAGGCGGCAACGGCCGGCCTGCAACTGGCCATCGCCACCACCACCTCGCCGGTCAACATCGCGGCGCTGCTGCGCCGCGCCATGGGCCCGGCCTGGCGCCATTCCTTTGCGGCCATCGGCGACGGCTCGAGCGCACCACTCAAGAAACCGCACCCCATGGTCTACCAGCAGATCCTGCAGCTCATGCAGCTCGATCCGGGTGAGTGCCTGGCCTTCGAGGACTCGGGCAACGGCCTCAAGGCCGCCACCCTGGCCGGTCTGGCCACCGTGATCACACCCACGCGCTATACCCGTGCGCATGATTTCAGCCGCGCCCTGCAGGTGCTGCCCGATCTCGGCAGCACGCATCTGGCGGACCTGCGCGACTGGCACCAGGCTCACTGGAGTGGTGAGCGCCTGCTGGCGGTGGAGGTCTGAGCGCTGCCATGAACCCCACACGGCCCGACGGCTCGTCTGACCCTGCGCGCGTGCGGTCCGAGGCTGCAGGCAGCGTCTCGCCCCAAGGCGGGCCGCCTGCGCCCGAGTTCAGCGATAGCGAGGGCGGGCTGTTCTCCGGACCGGCCTCCCTGCTGCCCGACATGGAGGCCGCCGCCGACGAGCCGCCGGTCCGTTCCCTCTTTGCCCCGCGCGGTCTTTTCCGTCCCTGAGCCTGGCCCACGCCAGATCCTGTTTCACCGGCGAGTCCCGTGTCCGAACGTCACCCCATCATTGCCATCACCGGTTCTTCCGGTGCCGGCACGTCCACCGTCACGCGTACCTTCGCCAACATCTTCCGCCGCGAAGGCGTGAAGGCCGCCATCGTCGAAGGTGACAGCTTTCACCGTTACGACCGCGCCGAGATGGAGCGCCGTGCCGCCGAGGCTGAGCGCGCGGGGGATCAGCACTTCAGCCACTTCGGCACCGAGTCCAATCTGTTTGCGGAGCTGGAAGACCTGTTCCGTCGCTACGGCGTCTCGGGCCAGGGCCGCACACGCCGCTACCTGCACCATGAGGCCGATGCCGTGGAATGCGGCCAGGCCCCGGGCACCTTCACGCCATGGGAAGAGCTGCCGCCGGACACGGACATGCTGTTCTACGAGGGTCTGCACGGCGCCATGGTCACGCCCGAGCACAACCTCGCGCAGTACCCGGACCTGCGCATCGGTGTGGTGCCGGTGATCAACCTCGAATGGATCCAGAAGCTCTGGCGCGACAAGCACCAGCGCGGTTACAGCACCGAGGCCGTGACCGACACCATCCTGCGGCGCATGCCCGACTACGTGCACTACATCGTGCCGCAGTTCGCGCACACGCATGTGAATTTCCAGCGCGTGCCCGTGGTGGACACGTCCAACCCCTTCATCGCGCGTGACATCCCCTCTGCCGACGAGAGCAT
>CAMLNH010000206.1 GCA_946481355.1 uncultured Curvibacter sp. | reverse complement strand
AACAATTCCCTAACCTCTACTTCTGATTGGCACAGGAATTCGAGGGGGCTTCACTGGCGGCGCGAGGCCTCCAGCAAGCGGACCACCTGGTCAGAACCCTGGTGGAATGGCGCGTACCGGATGATCAGTCGCACGTCCTGCGGGTACCGACTCATGAGGTCTTTCACCACGGGATAGAACGCCCGGCAGGTTTCGCAGGCGGGGTCGAAGAATTCCACCAGCGTGACGGGCGCACTTTTAGGGCCCAGCACGGGCGAGTGCATTCGCACCAGGCGCTCGCTGTGTTGGCTGACTTTCTGTTCCTGATCGTTCTGAACCCGCCTTTGGTAGGTGAAGATGCCAAACAGGAAGGCGATGCCAACGATGGCCAGCAGGGCGAGAACGGTGAGTTTTTTGGCGTTCATGATTCGGACTTGCGCAAGGAAAAAACGAGTAACAGCACGATGGCCGAGAAGGCCGCGAGCGACAGCCAGGGAATCTGGATGCCGCCCAGTATTTCGAGGTTCTGCTCGGTGCAGGATGGCCCCGGCCCACAGGGCACCCAGGCCTTTGGCACGATGCCTGCCACCAGCAGGCAGTGGTACAAGGCCATAGCAGCGCCTCCCACAGCCAGTGGCAGCGCATAAAGGGCGCCGCGACGGTCATCAAGAAAACACGCGAGGCCCAGGATGATCGCCAGCGGGAACATGAAAATCCGCTGGTACCAGCACAGGACACAGGGCGTCATGCCCATGACCTCGCCAATGAACAGCGCACCCAAAGTCGCCGCGCATGCCATCAGCCAAGCCAGCAGCCTGAACGCCCACGCACTCATCATGGCCACTCCCTCGCCACAGGATGAAGAGGAGATTGCGGCCAATGCAGCCGCCCGGTGGGCGCGAGCCCATGTGCCAAAAACATGTCAGATCCCAGAAAACCCAGATGCCGGTCACAAGAAGACCGGTGCGAATGGCCTGCCCGGGGCAGGCGCATCAAGCCCTCAGCTGGCGCTGATCCACTGAGGCTTTTCTGGCAATGCGATCAGCAAAAGCCCGGGTTTGGGTGCGGCCGATAAGGTGATCGCCGCAGCGGGACGGCTGTAGTCCAGTGAGGACGGCGCTGAGGGTACCCATGAGCAAGCTGCGTGGCATTGAACGCAATCCGAGTCCAATTGGGCTGCTTGTGCCGACGTGCCGTCCGAGGACGATCCCTGCGAGATACACGCATGAGGCACATGCCCCAAGGTGTCGGACTTGCCCGTCATGCAAACGCCAGCAGCTGTTGCCAGCGAGAGCTGCAACAGCACGGTCAACGCCAGGCAGAACGAAATCCAGACACGCATGTGTCGATTTTAGGCCTCTGACAAGCAGCGAGCACTCCAAGGTCAGACGGGCCCACTTCTTGATCGGGATACGGCAGCGCCTGGGATGTGGCGGCTGTCCGCGTCACGCCTCATCCGCTTTTCTTGAGGGAGCGTGACTGAGCTTCCATGCCCCCACGGGCCTTCCACTCGTTGTAGCCGCCGTGCAGCAGGCGCACGTTCTCGTACCCGTCCATCCGCAACGCCATGGCCACCTGGCCGGCAAACGAACTGGTGTTGCAGTAGACGAGGATGGTCTTGTCCTTGGGTAGCTTGGCGCGCTGGACAAACACCTGGCGCCACTCGATGTTCATGGCCCCGGGAATGTGATCCTTGGCGAACTGACCGGCGTCGCGCACATCCAGCACCAGCAGCTTTTTGTAGTCTTCCGGCGCAAGCTGCTCGGCCATGAGGGTGCCGGCGTTGGCGTCCACAAAATCGAAATAGCCTTCGAGCGCGTCGATGGTGGTTTTGTCGGCCTGAGCGTAAGCGGCCACGGGAAGTGTTGCGGCAAGTGCCAGGGCCAATGCCAGTCGGCGTGGGTGCATGTGGGTCTCCATCGGTTCAAGCTTGAGTGGGGGCGGGATTGAGTTTTGGGTGCGTTTCTTCACCCCAGTGGTACAGGATCGCACCGGAAACCAGCATGGCGACAGCCACAAACCAGAACGCGGTCTCCAGCCGGCCCCCCAGCGCGGCTGCGATGCCCAGGCCCAGCGCGCCGATGCCATAACCCAGGTCACGCCAGAACCGATAGATGCCAATTGCCGAGGCCCGCCAGTTCGGGTGGGCAATGTCCGCCACTGCGGCGCTGAGGTTGGGATAAAGCATGGCCATGCCCAGGCCAGCGACAGCGGCCGAGGCGCTCCACCAGAGTGAGCCGGTACCCAGCGGCATCAGAGCCACGCCGGCGCCACAGATCCACATGCCCCAGGTGTTGAGCATGTGGCGCCCCACACGGTCCGAGAGTTTTCCGGTGAAGAACTGTGCCGCGCCCCAGCTGAAGCCGTAAACACCCACGATCCAGCCTATGCCCGGCAGGCTCACACCCTGCTGGTGCAGGTAGGCCGGCCAGAATGCCCACACCAGCGCATCGACGAATTTCTCGACCAGGCCGGCCTGGCAGAACGCCGCCATGCGCCGGTCGCGCCAGCTCATCAGGGCAAACATCTCTGCGGTCGATGGGCGCTCACTCACCGATTGGGGGTAGCGGGGGCGCAGGAGGGTGGCCGAGGAACCGGTCTGGCGTTTCACCTCGTCGTGCGCCCAAGGCAAGGTTTCGGCCACTGACCACCAGGCCAGCAGTGTGGCCACGCCAATGACCACACCACCGAACCACAGCAGCCCCAGGCGCGGTCCCAGCAGCGTTGCCAGATAGCCGGTGGCGATGGCGGCGATTGCGACACCCAGGTAGCCCGAGAACTCATTGAGCCCTATGACCAGGCCGCGCTGGTCAGCCCGTGTGAAGTCGAGTTTGGAGGTCTGTGTCATGGACCAGGTCAGCCCCTGGTTGACACCCAGCAGCACGGTGGCGAAGACCACCCACGACCAATTGGTCGCGAAGTAGATGAGCGCCGGTATCGGCAGCGCCACCAGCCAGCCCAGCAGCAACACGCGCTTGCGCCCCCAGGCTTCGGCCAGGCGCCCGGCAACAAAATTCATCGCTCCCTTGACAAAGCCGAAGGCGACCACAAAAGCGACCAGCAGCATGAAGGAGCCACGCGGTACACCGAACTCGGTCTCTGCGAGCGCGGGCACCACGTTGCGCATCATCCCTATGGTCAGGCCGACCAGCAGCACCTGCAGCAGCTGCTGCAGAAACTGCCCGCGATTGGCGCGTATGCCGAACTGCATGGTGTCCTCAGGCGACCCAAGGTGCCGGAGCGGCACCGCGCAGGTTCGCGACCATGATGTCCGCCATGTCGGCAGGCGGCTCGGGAATCTGTGCGGTCAGCGCCTCGATGAACGCCGCGCGGGGCAAAGCCAACATGGGGTTGAACCGCTTCTCGAAGCCAATGGTGGAGGCCGGCTTCCCAGACAAGCCCGCGCCACACGCGCTGCCCGCCTGGTGGCCGGGATAGATTTCAAGCTCGGGCGGCAGGGTCAGTAGTCGGGTGTGCAGGGTGTCATGGAGTAGAGCGGCCATCTCGCGCTCCTGTCCAGCCAGATCGGGGCGGCCGACGGCCCCCACGAACAGGGTGTCGCCCGTGATGACGAACCAGGGCTCATCCCCCCGACGCAGGTCGCGCACCAGCAGGCAGACGCTGTCGGGTGTATGCCCAGGCGTGTGCAGCACGTCCACCAGCACGTTGCCGGCTTCCAGGCGCTGGCCGTCGTGCAACTGCGAAAACTCGAACGCCGTCCGACCCCGGTTGCTTTCGTGCAGGTGGTACGGTGCCCCAGTCCGGCGCGCCAGTTCCGGGCCACCGGAGTAGTGATCGGCGTGGACGTGGGTGTCAATGACGTGCGTGATTTGCACGCCGGCTTTCTCGGCCTCGGCCATGAACCAGTCTTCGTCGCCAGCGACGACATCAACCGCAACGGCCTTCTGGTGACCGGCACAGCCGAAAAAATAGGACAGCGTGGCATGGGCGGCCAGGCGTTGGCGAAAGAACATGGAGGGCTCCTTGGGGTGTCAGAACACCAGAACCTTGTCGGCCCAGGTGGTCCATTGGGTCAATTCGTCCAGGTTGCTGCGGTGGGCACCCGCCAGCAGCTCTTCGGACGTGATGCCTCTGGCATCCATGCAGGAGCCGCAGACACCGATCACGCCGCCGTGGCTCACGACGGCACCGAGCATCACTTCCAGGTTGTAGAAACCCGTGGGCACCTTCTGTTTGCCATGGGCCGCCGACGCCGCATCCCCGATGAGGAACACCTTGACCTCGTGACCGTCATTCCTGACCAGCGCTCCCGCGAGACGAGCGCCGTTGTAGGTGCGTTCGCTGCCATAGGGGGCGTCGTTGAGAACAAGGAGTGTTTTCATGGCGGGCTCGCTTCACTCGGATACGGGAAGACCCCGGGCGCGCCATTCGGCCACCCCGTCGGTGAGGTGAAAGGCCTGATAACCCTTCTTGCGCAGCTGCTCGACGGCATCCTTGGCCATCAGGCAGAAAGGACCGCGGCAGTACGCCACCACCGGCACCCCCTTGGGCAATTCGGCGATGCGCTTTTTCAGTTCGCTGACTGGCATGGACCTCGCGTGTGGCAGGTGAGCGACCTCAAACTCCTCGGTCGGTCGAACGTCGAGAACCACCACCTCGCCGGCTTCGGCGCGGCGCAGAATGTCCGACCGGGCCACGCCTTGCAGATCGTCCCCATGCGCCACGATGGACGCCAACGCCATCTGCAGCTCGACAAGTCGCTCTTCGGCCTCCGTGCGCAGCGTCACCCACAGATCGGCGACGCTGGTGCTGGCCAACCGGTACAGCACGTATTTGCCATCCTTGCGCGTGTCCACCAGGCGTGCCTGGCGCAACTCTTTCAGGTGGGCGCTGGCGAGCTTGACACTGATGTCGGCTTGTGTGGCCAGTGTCTCGACGGTCTTTTCGCCTTGACACAGCAGCTCGATGAGCTCCAGGCGTTTGGGGCTGGCGACAGCCTTACCGATGCGGGCGACCTGTTCGTAGAGTAGGTTCTTCAGTTCTCTCATGGGAAAATATTCTAATGATTATTAGAATGTTTGAAAAGATCACAAACGGAATGGTGCTGCCCCCACGGGCTGTTGCCCAAAGAGCCCGAACAGTTCGAACCAGACCCCAGAGCCGATACAGCCTTGGTACCGGTCATTGAGGTGGGCTGACCGCATTCGCAACGAGTGACTCCAAGTGGACGGACACCGGGCGTGCGGATTTCGGCGCTGGAGGGCCGCGTTCGCTGC
>CAMLNH010000205.1 GCA_946481355.1 uncultured Curvibacter sp. | reverse complement strand
GTAGTGCCCCTGGTGATCGCATTGCCAGATCTCCACCTGGGCACCACGCACCGGGGTGCCGGCCGTATCCGTCACCACTCCGTCGAGCCAGACCGGGGTGCCGCGCCGGTAGTCTGCGCTGCCGTTGCGCAGCAGATCGCCGTCATGGTCTGCGGGCAGTTGGACGGGGTAGAAGGGCCCTTCGGTCTGCGCCGGGGTCGGGCGCAGCCCTCTGGCCTGCGCTCTTGCGGCGGCCAGCCAGGGACTGGCGATAGAGGCGGCCAGACCCAGGTTCAGCAGTTGCCGGCGTGTGGTGGATAAAGGCGCTTGCATTCAAGGCTCCCGAGGTTCATGGCGCTGTCATGCATTAGACTCATGAGTCTAGTATGATGCCGCTCTTTCCAGGCACGGTCGGGCCGTGCCTGCTGCGTAATCCGTCCTCCAAATCTCAGCATGACCGCCGATACCCGCGCTCGCATCCTGGAAGCGGCTCTGGACACCTTCTGCGAGAAGGGCTACGGCGCCTGCGTGGACGATATCGCACGCCGCGCGGGCGTGGTGAAGCAGACGCTCTATCACCACTACGGCAGCAAGGACAGCCTGTTTCGCGAGGCGCTGACAGGCCTGGTCAATGTGCTGCTGGTCGATCTGGTGGCGCGCTCCGGCTCGGTGCGCGAAGACCTGCTGCGTTTTGCCGAGTCCTTCCAGGCCCAGGCCATGAGCGAACAGGGCCTGGCCCTGCACCGCATGCTGGTGGCCGAGTCGCCCCGCTTCCCCGAACTGGCCCAGGCGGTCTACGAGACCTGGCAGTTGGCCGGCACGGAGCTGGCGCGTTTGTTGCGTGAGGCCATGGCGCGTGGTGAGTTACGCCAGGACGATCCCGAGTTTGCGGCCGACATGCTGATCAGCCTGCTGACCGGCACCCAGCGGGACATGCGTCTGCTCGGCATGCCGGTGGCGTGTCCGCAGCAGAGCGGCCGCATCACCAAGATCATCGACTGTTTTTTGCAGGCTTACGCACCGGCATGCGCCCGGGCGTCTTGAAGGTTGAAGGGGAAAAACGAATGAAAGCTGTCCACTATCGTGTCACGGCCCTGGCGGCCGTCCTCGCCCTGCTGCTCAGCGGCTGCGGCAAATCCGAAGCGCCCAAGGGGGGGGGCGCCCCCGGCGGCGCTCCGCCGCCGACCGAGGTGGCGGTGGTTGTCGCCCAGCCCGGCGAAGCCCTTTTGACCAAGGAGTTGCCCGGCCGCCTGCAGGCCTGGCGCACGGCCCAGGTGCGCGCGCGCGTGGAAGGCATCGTCGAGCAGCGACTGTTCGAGGAAGGCTCGGACATCAAGTCCGGCATGCCGCTGTACCGCATCGACGCACGTACCTACCGCACCAGCCATGAGGCCGCCAAGGCCGAGCTGGCCGCCGCCAAGGCCGTGGTCAACCGCTACCGTCCGCTGGTCGAGATGAAGGCCGTGAGCCAGCAGGAACTCGACAGTGCCGAAGCCCGCCTGCGCCAGGCCGAGGCCGCGCTGGCACGTACCCAGCTGGATCTGGAAAACACCACCGTGCCCGCCCCCATCTCGGGCCGCATCGGCCGCTCGCTCGTGACCGAAGGCGCCCTGGTAGGCCGCGGCGAGGCAACGCAGCTGGCCACCATCGAGCAGATCGACCCGATCTATGTGAACTTCACGCAGAGCAGCGTGGAGCTGCTGGCCTTGCGCGAGGCCATCTCGAGTGGTCGCTGGAAGAAAGCCGACACCCGACGCATGGAGCTGGTGCTGGAGAACGACAGCGTCTACGCCTTGCCGGGCAAGCTGCTGTTTTCCGATCTGTCCGTCGATCCGAACACCGGCGCCGTCTCCATGCGGGCCGAGTTCCCGAATCCGAAGAAGGACCTGCTGCCGGGCATGTTCGTGCGTGTGCGCTATCCGCAGGCCAGGGCCGACAAGCTCATCTCCCTGCCCCAGCGTGCCGTGCAACTGTCGCCGGCGGGTGCCTCGGTGATGGTGGTGGGCGAGGGCAACAAGCTCATGCCTGTGCCCGTCAAGCTGGGCGGCATGAGCGGCAACAACTGGACCATCCTCAGCGGCCTCAAGGGCGGCGAGCAGGTCATGGTGGAGGGCCACATGAAGGCCTATCCGGGCAGCGTGGTCAAGCCTGTGCCCTGGTCTGCGACGCCGGCCGCCGCACCCGCCACCCAGGGGAAGTAAAAGATCATGGCCAAATTCTTTGTCGACCGTCCGGTCTTTGCCTGGGTGATCGCGTTGGTCATCCTGCTGGCCGGCGCGCTGGCCCTGCGCCAGTTGCCCGTGGCCCAGTACCCTGAGGTCGCGCCGCCGGCGCTGGCTGTCAACGTGACCTATCCAGGAGCCTCGGCCAAGGTGGTCGAGGACACTGTCGTCGCCCTGATCGAGCAGGAGATGAACGGCATCGAGAACCTGCTCTACATGGACTCGACCTCCGAGCAGAGCACGGGCACGATCAACCTGACTTTCAGGACCGGCACCAACATCGAGATCGCCTCGGTCGAGACGCAGAACCGCATCAAGCGGGTGGAAGCGCGTCTGCCCGACGAGGTCAAGCGCCTGGGCGTGACCGTGACCAAGACGCGGCGCAACTTCCTGATGTTCATCACGCTGTATTCGCCGGACAGGAGCCTCAAGTCCGTGGACCTGGCCAGCTACACGGCGGCCAGCGTGATCGACGAATTGCGCCGGGTGCCGGGCGTGGGCGAGGCCCAGCTCTTCGGCTCCGAGTACGCCATGCGCCTGTGGGTGGATCCCGACAAGCTCGCGGCCTACCGTCTGACGCCCGGTGAAGTCATCGCCGCGGTGCGGGCGCAGAACGTGCTGCTGGCCGTCGGTGAGCTGAACCAGCCACCCGCGCCCACGGGCATGGAATACGCCGCGACGGTGATCACGCGCGGACGCCTGACCACCCCCGAGGAGTTCGGCAACGTGGTGGTACGCGCCCAGGGAGACGGTTCGCTGGTGCGCGTGCGCGACGTGGCGCGCGTAGAGCTGGGCGCGCAGGACTACTCCATCTTCGCGCGCCTGGACAGCCAGCCGACCGCGGCCGTGGGTGTCAAGGTCTCGCCGGGCGCCAACGCACTGGACACGGCCAAGGCCGTGCGCACGCGCATGGAGGAGCTTGCACGCTACTTCCCCCAGGGCATCGCCTGGGACGTGCCTTACGACACCACGCCCTTCATCGACATCTCGATCAGCGAAGTGGTCAAGACACTGTTCGAGGCGGTGCTGCTGGTCTTCATCGTGATGTACCTGTTCCTTGAGAACTTCCGTGCCACGCTGATCCCGACCATCGTGGTGCCGATCTCGCTGATCGGTGCGGCGCTGGGGCTGTACGTGCTCGGCTACTCGATCAACGTGCTCACGCTGTTTGCCATGGTGCTGGCCATCGGCATCGTGGTGGACGACGCCATTGTGGTGGTGGAGAACGTCGAGCGCATCATGAGCGAGGAACATCTCTCGCCACGCGATGCCACGGCCAAGGCCATGGACCAGATCGTGGGCGCCATCATCGGCATCACCGTGGTGCTGTCGGCGGTGTTCATTCCCATGGCCTTCTTCTCGGGCTCGGTGGGCGCGATCTACCGGCAGTTCGCCGTGACCCTGGTGCTGACCATGCTGTTCTCGGCCTTGATGGCCCTGACGCTGACGCCGGCCCTGTGCGCCACGCTGCTCAAAGCGCATCAACCCGGTGAAGCGGGTGTGCTGCCCACCACGGGCTTCTTCGGCTGGTTCAACCGCGGCTTCGCGGCGGCCACGCGGGGCTACATCCGCAAGGTGACGGGCATGCTGGGGCGCCCGGGCCGCTGGCTCATCGTCTATGGCGCCATCCTGGCGGCCACGGTCTGGATGTTCGCCAAGCTGCCTGGCAGCTTCCTGCCCGAGGAAGACCAGGGTTATTTCATCAGCATGGTGATGCTCCCGCCGGGGGCGACCCAGGAGCGCACAGTGGAGGTGATCCGCCAGGCGGAGGAATTCTTCCTGGCGCAGCCCGAGGTGGAGCACACCGTAGGCGTGGTCGGCTTCTCCTTCTTCGGCCGCGGCCAGAACGCCGGCCTGATCTTCACGCGCCTGAAGAACTGGGACGAGCGCAAGGCCAAGGAGAGCAGTGCCACGGCCGTGGTGCAGCGCGCCAATATGACGCTGTTCGGCCTCAAGCAGGCCTTCATCTTCAGCGTCAACCCGCCACCCATCCCCGAGCTGGCGGCGGTCGGCGGCTTCGACTTCCGCCTGCAGGACCGCGGTGGTCTGGGTCGCGACAAGCTCGCGGAGGCTCAGGCCCTGGCCGTGCAGCTGGCGGGGGCCAATCCGGCCCTGGCGGGCGTGCGCATGGAAGGCATGGCACCCGGTCCGCAGCTGCTGCTGCAGATCGACCGCGAAAAGGCCCAGACCCTGGGCGTGGACATCGCCACGCTCAACGAGACACTGCAGACCCTGTTCGGCGTGGCCTACATCAACGACTTCGAGCGTCAGGGCCGCATCCTGCGCGTGCAGATGCAGGCCGATCCGGCCGTACGCACCAGCCCTGAGGCCATGCTGCGCGTGCAGGTGCGCAACCGCAGCGGCAGCATGGTGTCGCTGTCCGAGGTGGTCAAGCCGCTGTGGATGGTGGGCGCGCCACGCCTGGACCGCTACAACGGCGTGCCCTCGGTCAAGCTTTCGGGCAACCCGGCGCCCGGCCGCAGCACCGGCGAGGCCATGCAGGCCATGGGCGAGGTGGCCGGCCAGCTGCCAAATGGCATCGGCTATGCCTGGTCCGGGACATCGTTCGAGGAAAGTCTCTCGGGCTCGCAGGCGCCACTGCTGTTTGCCGTGTCGCTGATCGTGGTGTTCCTCTGCCTGGCAGCGCTCTATGAAAGCTGGACGATTCCCTTCTCGGTCATGCTGGTTGTGCCGCTGGGCGTGTTTGGCGCCTTGCTCGCGGTCTATCTGCGCGGTCTGCCCAACGACGTGTATTTCAAAGTGGGCCTGATCGCGACCATCGGCCTGTCGTCCAAGAACGCCATCCTGATCATCGAGTTCGCGCGCACCCTGCAGGACCAGGGCATGGCGCTCAAGGAGGCCATCCTGGAGGCCTGCCGCCTGCGCCTGCGGCCCATCCTGATGACCTCGATCGCCTTCATCGTGGGGGTGCTGCCGCTGGCCATCTCCAGCGGCGCGGGCGCGCAGAGCCGGCACGCCATCGGCACCGGCGTGATGGGCGGCATGATCGCGGCCACGGTGCTGGCCATC
>CAMLNH010000204.1 GCA_946481355.1 uncultured Curvibacter sp. | reverse complement strand
CAGGACCGCATCGAGGCCGCGCTGCGCGACGCCGCACAAGGCATGGCGCTGGCGAGCGGCACGGTGGTGGCGGTGGACTACCGGCGCTACTACCCCGCCACCATCAACACCGCGGCCGAAGCCGAGCTGGCGTTGGACGCGGCGCAGGCTGTGGGTCTGCGGGCCGCGACGGCGCCGCACGCAGCGTTCACTTCGGAAGACTTCGCCTTCATGTTGCAGCGCAAGCCCGGGGCCTACCTGTGGCTGGGACAGGGCAGGGAAGGGGCGGAGGCCGAGGAGTCGTTCGCGCTGCACCACCCCTGCTACGACTTCAACGACGACGCCTTGCCCCTGGGCGTGCGCTGGTTCTGCGAGGTGGCGGCGCGGGCGCTGGCGCATGAAGCCCTGAACTGATTCACAGACCCCGGGACGCACCCAAACAAAACCGATTCGCAAATGCAAATGCGAGTTGTTCGCATGTAAAATCACAGCCTTTTGCCGGCACCGCCCGGCCTTTGAAAAGAGGTGTGTTCATGCAGTGGGTTTCATCCATCCGCAAGTGGTCTGTGGTGGGGGCGCTGGTGGCCGTGTTGCTGCCATCGGCCCAGGCCGCCCCGGAGGTGGTCAAGGACGTGCTGGGCCGTTCGGTCCAGGTGGACCTGCCCGCCAAGCGCGTGCTGCTGGGCTTCTACATCGAGGACTACTTCGCGGTCGGGGGCGACAAGGCGTTTGATCGCCTGGCAGGTCTGTCGTTGGGCTGGTTCGTCAAGTCGCGCCCGGCGGTCTGGGAGCAGTATGCCGCCGCGCGGCCCACACTGCGCGACGTGCTCGACGTCGGCAACGTGCAGGACCAGAGCTTTGTGATTGAAAAAGTGCTGGCCGCCAAGCCCGACGTGGTGGTGCTGGCCGACTGGCAGTTCAAGGCCCTGGCGTCAGAGATTCCCCGCCTGGAGTCGGCAGGCATTCCCGTGGTGGTGGTGGACTACAACGCGCAGACGCTGGAGCGCCACCTGGCCAGCACCCGGGTGCTGGGTCAGATCACCGGAGAGACGGCACGCGCGCAGCGCATCGCCGACGAGTACCGCCAGGTGGTGGAGACCATCCAGCAGCGCGTCGCCAAGGCCAAGGCACCGAGGCCGCGGGTGTACATCGAACTGGGCGACAAGGGGCCGGCCGAACTCAGCTACACCTACGGCAAGAACATGTGGGGCGCCATGGTCGATCTGGCCGGTGGCGACAACATCGCTGCGCCGTTCGTCAAGGACTGGGGACCGATCAACCCCGAACAGTTGCTGGTCTCGAAGCCGCAGGTGGTGTTCATCGCGGGCTATGAGAGCGTCAGCCAGCCCGACGCCATGAAGATCGGCTTTGGCGTGCCGGTGGGCGAAGCGCGTCAGCGCCTGCAGGGCTTTGCCCAGCGCAGCGGCTGGAGCGGCCTGCCCGCGCTGCAGGACGGCCGCCTGCACGGCCTCTACCACGGCGCCACCCGCAGCATCCTGGATGCGGCGCTGCTGCAATACCTCGCCAAGGCGATGTACCCGGCGCTGTTCACCGACATCGATCCGGAA
Source organism: uncultured Curvibacter sp. (assembly GCA_946481355.1). Next base: position 3,693 of record CAMLNH010000204.1, on the reverse strand, counting down.
GCCACCTACCGCGACTTCTACCGCCGCCACCTGCCCATCCAGCCCCAGGGCAGTTTCATGCTGCGCGCGCAATGACCGCCACCACCGTTGCGCCGGCCTCGGGGGCCGAGCTGCTGCAACGGCAGCGCCACCGCGAGGCCCGCCGCTGGCGCTTTCTGGCGCTGTTCGCCGGGCTGATCCTGTGCAGCCTCACGCTCGACGTGGCCACGGGCCCCTCGCTGCTGGGGGTGCGCGAGGTGCTGGCCACGCTGCTCGCACCCGCCGCCGCCGACCCGATGACGCGCGCCATCGTGATGGACATGCGCTTGCCCATCGCCCTGATGGCGCTGGTGGTGGGCGCGGCGCTCGGGCTCGGCGGTGTGCAGATGCAGACCTTGCTGGACAACCCGCTGGCCAGCCCCTACACGCTCGGCCTGGCCGCGGCAGCGGGCTTTGGCGCCGCACTTGCGCTGGTCAGCGGCGGCCTGGGCCTGCCGCCGCTGCTGGCCATCCCGGCCGGCGCCTTCGTCTTCTGCATGCTGGCCGCCAGCCTGCTCTTCGGACTGGCGCTGATGCGCCACGTGGGCAGCCAGACCCTCATCCTGGCCGGCATTGCGCTGCTGTTCCTGTTCCAGTCCCTGCTGTCGCTGGTGCAGTTCCTGTCCTCGCCGGAACTGAACCAGCAGATCATCTTCTGGCTGTTCGGCAGCCTCCAGCGCACCACCTGGCCCATGCTGTGGATCACCGTGGGCGTGACCCTGGTCTGCGGCGTGCTGCTGCACCGCGACGCCTGGCAGCTGACCTGCCTGCGCCTGGGCGAGGCGCGCGCGCGCAGCCTGGGCGTGAACGTGGTGCGGCTGCGCCTGAAGACCCTGGCCCTGGTGGCGCTGATGACCGCCACCGCCATCAGCTTCGTGGGCATCATCGGCTTCATCGGCCTGGTCGCGCCCCACATCGCGCGCATGCTGGTGGGCGAGGACCAGCGGTTTCTCATTCCGCTGTCGGCGCTGTGCGGCGCCCTGATGCTGTCGTCCGCGTCGGTGGTGTCCAAGTCCATCGTGCCCGGGGCGCTGTTTCCCATCGGCATTGTCACGGCGCTGATCGGTGTGCCGTTCTTCATCTGGCTCGTGCTGAGCCGAAGGGGCCGCGGCCGTGCTTGAGCTGGACGATCTGACACTGCGCCTGGGCGGGCTGACCCTGGCCGAGGGCCTGAAGCTCACCCTGCAGCCGGGGCAGCTGCACGCCATCATCGGACCCAATGGCACCGGCAAGACCAGCCTGTTGCGGGCGCTGTTCGGAGAGCTTCCCCTGGCCCAGGGGCAGGTGCGCCTGGACGGGCGGCCGATGGCGCCCCGCGCCCTGGGCGCCTGGCGCCAGGCCATCGGCTACATGCCGCAGGACACCCAGCTGGAGCTGGACCTCAGTGTGCTGGAGGTGGTGGTGCTCGGCCGGCTGCAACGCCTGTCCATGCGCCTTTCGGACGACGACCTCGCGGCGGCTCTGGGCGCGCTGCAGGCGCTCGATCTCGCCCACCTGGCCGACCGCGCCATGCACACGCTCAGCGGTGGCCAGCGCCAGATGGTGCTGTTCGCCCAGGTGCTGCTGCGCCAGCCCCGCCTGATGCTGCTGGACGAGCCTGTCAGCGCGCTGGACCTGAAGCACCAGATGCAGCTCATGGAGCATCTGCAGGCACAGACCGTCCGGCAGGGCTGGATCAGCGTGGCGGTGCTGCACGACCTGAATCTGGCGGCGCAGTTTGCCGACCAGCTGATCGTGCTCGGGGAAGGACGCCTGCAGGCCTTCGGTCCGCCGGCGCAGGTGCTGACGGCGGAGCTGATCCAGCGCCTGTACCAGGTGCCGGTGGATGTGCGGCACGACCCGGACGGACAGCCCTTTGTTCGCACACTGCGAACAGAGCGCGGTTTCGCCAGTGAAGAGGGCTCCTCGTCTTGATGCAAACCTCGGTGGCCCGGCGCAGCCCCGCGGCCGCTGCCCGATTTTTCAGCAATGGGCCGCCCGGCCAGCAAAGACGCGGGTTTGACACATCCGCGCACGACATATCCACAGGCTTCTTCAAGGTGGATGGGGACAAGCCCGATGTGGGTTGTTCAGGTCCGGGTGCCAATCTGATGCAAACACTCAGATCGGAACGTGCCCAAGTCTTGGATGACTTCTTCGTGCAAGACGACAAGTGAACCTCAGCAATTTGCTCACTCATCCTGGCGTCTATGGGACTTCATCACGGAGCGCACAAGCTTGCCGAAGTTCCGGTCTTTCTGGCGTCTTTCGTGATAAGGCATTTCGAGATATTCAGACTCCTTCTTCAGCTTCAGGTAGCTCTGAAACTGAGCAGCATCCACTTCATTCTTGGCAATAGCGTCTCGAATGGCGCAACCAGGCTCGCTGGTATGCGTGCAGTTGCTGAAGCGGCAGTTCAGTGAGCGCGCCTGTAGGTCGGCAAAGCTGTCATCGATCCCTTCGTTGACGCCGAGTACGCCCAACTCCCGCATGCCTGGCATGTCCACCAGAAAACCACCGCCTTCGAGTGCGACGAGTTGCCGCCGGGTGGTGGTATGCCGGCCTTCCCCGGAGTGGCTGACGGCATTGGTTGCCCGAGCGGCATGGCCGGTCAAGCGATTGACCAACGTCGTCTTGCCCACACCCGATGATCCCAGCAGGCAGTAGGTCTTCCCGGACTCGATCAGCGCGCGCAGCTGATCGATGCCACTTCCACTGACATTGCTGATCGGAATGACCCGGGTGCCGATGCCAGCACCCCGAATGGTCGAGATCAGTTGTTCCAGCGCCTCCGGACGGATCAGATCGATCTTGGTGAGCAGCACGATGGGCTCTATATGTCCTTCACTCGTCATCACCAGATAGCGCTCGAGTCTTCGCACATTGAAGTCAAAGTGACAAGACTGAACAATGAGGGCCACATCGATGTTGGCGGCGATCATTTGGAAACCGATGCCACTGCCGGGCTTCTTCCGCCGCAGAAACGATGTTCGAGGCAGAACTTCAAGAATGCTCGCATGGGCCCCAGCGTCGTGATAGCAGACGCGGACCCAATCGCCGACGCAGGGCAGGTCAACAGGCGATTCACTGGCGTAGAGGGTCCTGCCTGTGAGCTTCGCGGGTACTTCGCTCTGCGCGCTTCTGACGACGTATTGACCGCGATCGACGGCAGTCACTCTTGCGATGGACTCCCTGGCGTCATCGCCAGTGTCAGGGGGATAGCTGCGGCCATGACAGGCACGCGTTTCTAGAAGCTGTTGCTTCAGCTTGGAGGAGTTCATGTTGGAAATCAATGCTCAGTAATCCGGACGAACAAAACCGGCAGACCGTCAAGCAACGGCCTGCCAATCGTTTGTGATCGTGATAACCAAGATACCCAGCAAGCACCGGGATCAGGTTATCGGACTACTGCAATCTCCAACATCCAGCCTCAAAAACAACGCCAGCCCAATCTGGCTGTGCAGCAAAATTGTACCGACGAGGAGAGCGACGATCAAATACCTCGAACAGGGATGCCGGGGGACAGCCCAAGGCATGAAATACGCACCGGGAAAGGCTCTCAAGCAAACAACGCCAACCGTGTCCGCTCTTTGGTCGATTGCTGTCTCCCCGTCCGGTGACGTACCAGCCGCGATGACCGCTGTTTGGTGTGAAGCAGCCGACGAACCGGTCTGGCCGCCGAGCATGTCTACTGCT
>CAMLNH010000203.1 GCA_946481355.1 uncultured Curvibacter sp. | reverse complement strand
AAGACGACCCGCGCAACCCCGCCGTGATCGCCGACAACGTGGGCGACAACGTGGGCGACTGCGCCGGCATGGCCGCCGACCTGTTCGAGACCTACGCCGTGACGCTGATCGCCACCATGGTGCTGGGCGCCCTGCTCGTCACCGGCGCCGGCACCGCTGCCGTGATCTATCCGCTGGCCCTGGGTGCGGTGTCCATCATCGCCTCCATCATCGGTTGCTTCTTCGTCAAGGCCACGCCCGGCATGAAGAACGTGATGCCCGCGCTCTACAAGGGCCTGGCTGTCTCGGGCGTGCTCTCGCTGGTCGCCTTCTTCTTCGTGACGATGTGGCTGATGCCGGACAACGCCATCACGGCCAGCGGCAGCCAGATGCGCCTCTTCGGCGCCTGCGCCGTGGGCCTGGTGCTGACCGCGGCCCTGGTCTGGATCACCGAGTACTACACCGGCACGCAGTACAAGCCGGTGCAGCACATCGCCCAGGCCTCGACCACCGGCCACGGCACCAACATCATTGCCGGCCTGGGTGTGTCCATGCGCTCCACCGCCTGGCCTGTGATCTTCGTCTGCATCGCGATCTGGGTGTCCTACCAGCTGGCCGGCCTGTACGGTGTGGCCATCGCCGCCACCTCGATGCTGAGCATGGCCGGCATCGTGGTGGCACTGGACGCCTACGGCCCCATCACCGACAACGCCGGCGGCATTGCCGAGATGGCCGAGCTGCCCTCCAGCGTGCGCGACATCACCGACCCGCTGGACGCCGTAGGCAATACGACCAAGGCTGTGACCAAAGGCTACGCCATCGGCTCGGCCGGCCTGGCCTCGCTGGTCCTGTTCGCCGACTACACGCACAAGCTCGACACCCTGGGCCAGTCGATCCGCTTCGACCTGAGCGACCCCATGGTCATCATCGGCCTGATCATCGGCGGCCTGATCCCCTATCTCTTCGGTGCCATGGCCATGGAAGCCGTGGGCCGCGCCGCCGGCTCGGTGGTCGTGGAAGTGCGCCGCCAGTTCCGCGACATCAAGGGCATCATGGACGGCACGGGCAAGCCCGAGTACGACACCGCGGTGGACATGCTGACCACGGCGGCCATCAAGGAAATGATGATCCCCTCGCTGCTGCCGGTGGTGGTGCCGGTCCTGGTGGGCCTGTTGCTCGGCCCGGCGGCGCTGGGCGGCCTGCTCATGGGCACCATCGTCACGGGTCTCTTCGTCGCCATCTCCATGTGCACGGGCGGCGGCGCCTGGGACAATGCCAAGAAGTACATCGAGGACGGCCACCATGGCGGCAAGGGCAGCGAGGCCCACAAGGCCGCCGTCACGGGCGACACCGTGGGCGATCCCTACAAGGACACCGCCGGCCCGGCCATCAACCCGCTGATCAAGATCATCAACATCGTCGCGCTGCTCATCGTGCCGCTGGTGGTGCGCTTCCACAGCTGAGCGAGCCGCGCTCTCAAGCAGCCCGCCACCCGGCGGGCTTTTTTTTGCCCTCGCCGCGCAAGCTGGACGACTGATGGCTGAGTCCCACGCTCAATGCACCGCATTGGTGCTATTTATTTCTTTTTGCGACATTTTTGTCTATTTGTAAGCGCAGTCCCTATAATGAATCCGTCGTTGGTGGAGAGAACCCGGGCTACAACGGGCTTTGATTTCTTGATCTATCCCCTCAGGGAGTGCTCGTCCATGTTTGAGATGTTCCGTTCCTCGCGCAGCCCCTCCGGCCGCAACACGCAAGCCGACGCCCCGTCGACCACGGGCTCCTCCATCCAGTCGCAGAACCCCATCAACTACCGCGACCTCGTGCGCATGGTGCTGCGGGACACGCTGCGACTCAACGGCATTCCGATCGACTGGGTGGGCTGCGAGGTAATCCCGCGACCCCACAGCGGTCAGGTCCAAACCTTCCAGATCAACCTCATCGTCCACACCTGGCACGAAGGGCTGTTGCGTTATGCACCCCTGCTCAAGCAGCAGGTCCTGCAGGGCCTGCAGCATTTCGATCCGGCCAACAACCACAGCAACCACGTCATGGCCTGGGTGTTCGCGCCCAACTGCGGCTTTCCTCACACGCGCATGCCAGGGCCGGCCTATTGGCGCGTCTCCTCCAGCGTGGGCAAGTTCGACCTGCCCCCTTCCCCCTACGACCAGGTGCGCGACGAGCAGGATCACATCCCGACCGTACCCTCACCCCTGCGCTAGCCCCGCCCTGGCCGCACCCTGGTGACACGCCCCCGATCGGGGGCGTTTTTGCATGCGCTACCATGCAGCAGCCCTGCCCTGTACGGATACCTGCTTGAAGATACTCGTCGTTGATGACCACGCCCTGATCCGCGAAGGCCTGCGTCAGGTCCTGCGCGGGCTGGAAGAGGACGTTGAAGTGTTCGAGGCCGGCTCCTGCGCCCGGGCCTTCGAGCTCGCCTTGCAGGAACCGGAGCTCGACCTGGTCCTGCTGGACTATCACCTACCCGACATGAGCGGCCTGGAAGCCCTGGACATCTTCGCGCGCCAGCACCCGGCCCTGCCCATCATCGTGATCTCGGGCTCGGTCAATCCGCGCATCATGCAGCAGGTGATGAACAAGGGGGCCGCGGCCTTTCTCACCAAATCAGGCATGAGCGACGAGCTGCTCTCGGTGACGCGGCTGGTGCTGGCAGGCGGCGTGCACATGCCTGCGCTGGCGCCGCTTGCCTCCGAGGAGGGTGCCGCCGACGCCCCGCCCCTGCTCACACCGCGCCAGGAAGAAGTGCTCCAATTGCTGCTCGACGGCTATACCAACAAGGAGATCGGGCGCATGCTTTTTCTCTCCGAGGAGACAGTGAAAAACCATGTGAGCAGCATCCTGCGCTGCTTCGGTGTCACCACGCGCACCCAGGCCGTGCTCGTCGCCCGCCGACATGGGTATGCCGGCGCGGGACGTGCGCAATCCCTGACACCTGGCGACCTCGGCGCCGCCTGAATTCACTCAACCCGGCATCGGCTGCGGCCGTGCCAGACGGCGGATCAGGGTACGCAACTTGGCCGGTCGCACTGGCTTGTGCAACAGCGGCAGGCCCGCATCACGACAGGACTGGATCAGCTCCGGGTCGGTGTCGCCACTCATGAGGCAGGCCGGCAAAGGCCGCTCCAGCTGCGTGCGCAGGCTGTGCAGGGTCTGCATGCCGCTTTCACCTGCGCGCAGGCGGAAATCGCTCAGCACCAGATCGGGCACAAAGCCGCCATCCACCACCGTCAATGCGCCTTGCAGGCCTTCGACCACGGCCACCACGCAACCCCAGGAATCGAGCAGGCCACGCAGGGCCTGGGCCGACTGCCGGTCGTCCTCGATGACCAGGATGCGCAGGCCGCGCACATCGTCCACCTGCTGCGGCTGCTCCGCCGCTGCCATCAAGGCCTGCAGGTCGCCCGCAGGCGCCAGCGGCAGTTCCAGCCGGAAGCGGGTCCCATGCCCCGGCACAGAGCAAAGCTTCAGTTCGTGCCCGAGCAGGCGTGCAGTGCGATCGACGATGTTGAGACCCAGGCCCAGGCCCTTGCTGCGGTCGCGCTCGGGATTGCCGATCTGATAGAACTCGCGAAAGATGTCCTGCTGGTGCTCGGCCGGTATGCCCACACCGGTGTCCCAGACCTCCAGCCACAGATGGCTGCCGCCACGGCTGCGCCGGCAGCCCACGAGCACGCCACCGTGCCCTGTATAGCGCAGGGCATTGCTCACCAGATTGAGCAGGATGCGATGCAGCAGCGTAGGGTCGCTCTGCACCCAGAGCACGCTGTCGCGCACGCGCAGACGCAAGCCCTTGTCAGTCGCCACGGGCATCAGCGCGCCACGCAGCTGCTCGAACAAGGGTCCTAGCGGCACCGGCTGCAGCTGCACCCGCACAGCATCCGCATCCAGACGCGAGATGTCCAGCAACGCGTCCAGCAGATCCTGCATGGCGCGCACCGAAGCCTCCAGGTTGCCGATCAGGTGTCGCGTCTCCCGGTCATGCGGCAACTGGGCCAGACGGGCGACAAACATGCCCAGCGCATGGATGGGCTGGCGCAGGTCATGGCTGGCCGCAGCGAGAAAGCGCGACTTGGCGCGTGTGGCCGTCTCGGCCTCCTCTTTCTTGGTGCGCAGCTCGGCGGTGGCCAGGGTCACCCGACGCTCCAGTTCGTCACGTCCCTGCTGCAGGTGCTCGGCCATCTGGTTCAGGCCTTGCTGCAGATCACGCAAGGGATCGTCGGGCCGGACTTCACCACGCACACTCAGCTCACCACCACCAATGCGCTCGATCATGCGCGAGACGCGCAGAATGGGCTGGATCACGCCACGGCCGATGCGCACCGCCAGCACGCTGCCGAACAGCAGCCCGCCCAGGGTCACGGCCAGGCCGATCGCCAGCATGTCCTGGCTGCGCGACACCACGCCCGCCCGCGACACCTCCATCACCACATGGCCCAGGGGTGGCGCATCCTCCGTGCCCGCGCGGGCCCGGCCCTCGAACAGATCGTCGAGCTGCAACTGGGAGGGGCTCACGGGCTGTACCAGCAGATCATGTCCGGTCCTGGCGTCAACCCAATGCTGTTCCTGCGTGCCCAGGGCCGGCAGGACGACCTGTCCGGTCCAGCCAGCAATCGCCAGGGTCTGACCCTGCGCATCCAGGATCAGCACGGAGCGCACGTCGGATTCGCGCAGAGCACCCGCGGCGATCGACTGCAGGCTGCTGGTGTTGGCCGAGAACAGGCCGTACTCGCTGGCACTCGCCAGCTGGCGCGCCAGCGAGCGTGCACGCTGCTGATGCGCCTCGTCCAGATCGGCATAGCGCCCGGCGAGAAAGACCGAGGACAGCAGCACCGCCACCAGGGTCACAGGCAGCAGCGCAGCCAGCAGCATGCGCGCGCGGATGTCGAGGAATCTCATGAGCCACGCTCCAGTCGGCGCAGACGCTCCGTCAGGTTGACGGCATCAAGCCGCAGGCCGAGCGAGCGCGCCACGTGCTCGTTCACGCTGATGTCAAATTGCAGTGGAAACTGCGGCTGGCCCAGCGGCTGGCCCTGCAACACGCCGCGCGCCAGCACACCGGCCTGCTGGCCGATCTGACGCGGGGTTGAATGCACGGCCATCAGGGCACCGGCGCGCACATAGGCTGGCGAAAAGGCCAGCATGGGCACCTGGGCGCGGAAAGACGTCAGCAGGATGTTCTGGATGCTGTTGCTGTTGTAGATCTGCGGATCGGCCAGCGCCAGCAGCACGTCGGATTCATCAAG
>CAMLNH010000202.1 GCA_946481355.1 uncultured Curvibacter sp. | reverse complement strand
CGCAATGGGGCTGGTGGGCCACCGGCGCCTTGCTGGCCCTGCGTCTGGTCCAGGGCCTGGCCATGGGTGGCGAGATCGGCGGTGCCAACGTCTATCTGGCCGAGCATGCCCCGGTGGCCAGCCGCGGCGCATCCACCAGCGTGCTGCAGTGGATGGGCGGCCTGGGCATCCTGGCCTCGACACTGCAGCTGGTGCTGCTGCAGACCTGGCTCAGCGAGGCCGACTTCAAGGAATGGGGCTGGCGCATCCCCTTCCTGTTTTCGGCTGTGCTGCTGCTGGCCAGTGTCAAGGCGCGGCTGGCCCTGCACGAATCGCCAGTCTTTACCGAGCTGAGCCAAAGCCAGCAGGTCGCCAAGACACCGCTGCGCGATTGCCTGCGCGACCGCCACACCCTGGACCGCATGGCCCTGCTTTTCTTCTGTGTCTCGGCCGGCGGCGGCCTGCTGTTCTTCTGTTCCCAGGTTTATGCAGCGGTCTATCTCAAGACCGTGATCAAGATGGACCCGGTGCTGGCCGGCTGGGTCACACTGGGTGCCACCTTCTGCCTGTTCCCGCTGACCTATGTCTGCGGCGCGCTGTCCGACCGCTACGGGCGCCGTCCCGTGGTGCTGGCCGGCCTGCTGCTGGGCGCAGCCTCCATCATTCCCGTCTACGCGGGCCTGGCCCTGGTCGCAAACCAGCCCCTGCTCGTGTTCGCCCTGCTGCTGATCCCGGTGCTGGCTGTAGCCCTGGTCACGGGGCCGCAGACGGCCATGCTGTCCGAACTGTTCCCGGCGCGCACGCGCTACACGGCGGTCGGTCTGCCGCACAACCTGGCGGCGGGCTGGATCGGCGGGCTCTCGCCCTATATGGTCACGCTGATCGCAGGGCAGACCGGCAGCGTGCTGCTGGGCCTGGCTTACCCAACCGCCTTGCTGTGCCTGGCCCTGGTCGTGGGCTGGTTCTTCCTGCCCGAGACGCGCGGCGCCGACCTGCGGGTCTGAGCTACGCGGCTGGTCAGCGCGAGAACTTCAGCACCGCCGTGCTCGCGCGCAGGTTGGGCAGGCGCCGGATGATGCGCCCGTTGTGCAGGCCGAAGCTGTCGAGGATCTGCAGGCCGTTGCGCTGGGCCAGTACCTCGAGGTCGGCATGGGTGCCGACGCGGATATTGGGCGTGTCGTACCACTGGTAGGGCAGGCGACGCGTGACCGGCATGCGGCCGAGCAGCACGCTGAGGCGGTTCGGCCAATGCGCGAAATTGGGAAAAGCCACGATGCCCGTACGGCCCACGCGCGCGGTCTCGCGCAGCACGGTCTCGGCATTGCGCAGGTGCTGCAGGGTGTCGATCTGCAGCACCACGTCGAAGCTCTGGTCACCGAACATGGACAGGCCTTCGTCCAGGTTGAGCTGGATCACGTTGACGCCGCGCTGCGCGCAGGCCAACACGTTGTCGTCGGCGATCTCGATGCCGTAACCGGTACAACCGCGCGTGGCCTGCAGGTGCGCGAGCAGGGCGCCGTCGCCGCAGCCCAGGTCGAGCACGCGCGAACCTGGGGGCACCAGGCTGGCGATGCTCTCCAGCGTTGTGCGGTCGCTCATGATGCAGCCTCCGCGGCGATGTTCCCGAAATAGGCGCGCACCAGATTCATGTAGCGCGCGTCGTCGAGCAGGAAGGCGTCGTGGCCGTGCGGGGCGTCGATTTCCGCGTAGGACACGTCACGCCGGTTGTCGAGCAGGGCCTTGACGATCTCGCGGCTGCGCGCCGGCGAGAAACGCCAGTCGGTGCTGAAGCTCACGAGCAGGAACCTGCAGCGCGCCGCGGCCAGCGCACGGCTGAGGTTGCCGTCGTGGCGGCGCGCCGGGTCGAAGTAGTCGAGCGCGCGCGTGATCAGCAGATAGGTGTTGGCGTCGAAGTATTCACTGAACTTGTCGCCCTGGTAGCGCAGATAGCTCTCGATCTGGAACTCGATGTCCTGCGTGCTGTACTTGAGATCGATGCCTTCGCGCAGCTGGCGCCCGAACTTCTCGTTCATGACATCGTCGCTGAGGTAGGTGATGTGGCCGATCATGCGCGCGATGCGCAGGCCCCGCTTGGGCACCACGCCATGCGCGTAGAAGTTGCCCCCATGGAAATCCGGATCGGTCACGATGGCGCGGCGTGCCACCTCGTTGAAGGCGATGTTCTCGGCATTGAGGTTGGGCGCGCTGGCCACCACCACGGCGTGGCGCACGCGCCCCGGGTACTGCAGCGTCCAGCTCAGGGCCTGCATGCCGCCCAGGCTGCCGCCCATGACGGCCGCGAGCTGCTCGATGCCCAGCGCATCGAGCAGGCGGGCTTGGGCGTTGACCCAGTCCTCTACCGTGACCACGGGAAAATCGGCCCCGTAGACCCGGCCTGTGTCCGGATTCAGGTGCATGGGCCCGGTGGAACCGAAACAGGAGCCGAGGTTGTTGACGCCGATGACGAAGAACTTGTCGGTGTCCACCGGCTTGCCGGGACCGATCATGTTGTCCCACCAGCCTTCGCTCTTGGCCTGACCCTCGTAGACACCGGCCACGTGGTGCGAGGCATTGAGCGCGTGACAGATCAGAACCGCGTTGGACTTGTCGGCATTGAGCCTGCCGTAAGTCTCGTAAGCCAGGGTGTAGCCGCGGATGCTCGCGCCACTCTGCAGGGGCAAGGCGGCGTCGAAGCTCTTCGTCTGTGGCTGGGCAATCAACATCTGGATGGCAAAAAACAAGACCCGGCGCGGCAGTTCAGCCGGGCCGGGTCTCAGGATTCGAAACACCCGCCTCTTTAGCTGAACTTCGAAACTCCAGGGTTCCGGCGCCCGCAATCGGGGTCAAATCGGCGCTGGGCTTAGTATAAGTCCAAGTGTCCACGAGGAGTGCGCCCATGGCCGACCCCAATGAACTCTACGGCTCCGACGCCTATGCGCCGGCGCAGATCGCCCAGCGCATCGAATCGGTCGGCGTCACCAAGGCACGGCTGCCCACCTTGCAACTGCTCATGCTGGGAGTGCTGGCGGGTGCCTTCATCGGCCTGGGTGCCATGCTGTTTGCGCTGGTGAAGTCCGACGCCACCTTGGGCTATGCGAGCAGTGCCTTGCTGGGTGGGCTGGTGTTTTCGCTCGGACTGCTACTGGTGGTCGTCGCCGGCGCCGAGCTCTTCACCGGCAACAACCTGCTGGTCATGGCCTGGGCCGACGGCCGCATCACGAGCTACGAGGTGCTGCGTAACTGGCTGCTGGTCTGTGCCGCCAACTTCGTCGGGGCAGCCGGTCTGGCCCTGCTGGTTTTTGCCAGTGGCCACACCGGGTTCAACGGTGGCGCCATCGGCCAGACGGTGGTGAAGATCGCCCTGGCCAAGCAGGAGCTCTCGCCGACGCAGGCCTTCTTTCGCGGTGCGCTCTGCAATGTGCTGGTCTGCATGGCCGTGTGGATGGCCATGGCGGGACGCAGCGTGGTGGACAAAGCCGTGGCCGTGGTGCCCCCCATCACGGCCTTTGTCGCCGCCGGTTTTGAGCACAGCATCGCCAACATGTACTTCATGCCCCTGGCCATGCTGCTGCAGCATTTCGGGCCCGCAAGTCTGGCCGCCCTACCGCCCGTCACCTGGGGCGGCATGCTGGGCAATCTGCTGCCGGTGATCGCCGGCAACCTGCTCGGGGGCAGCGTGCTGGTGGGCCTGAGCTATTACCTGATCTACCGCCGCAAACCAGGGGGCTGAGCAGGCTCAACCCACCCAGCCAAGCAGCGTGACCACGCCCAGCACGGCAAACACCAGCGCCGACACCCGATGCAGCAGGGCCACGGGGATGCGTCGCGTGAGGCGCTCGCCCAGCCAGACCACGGGCGCGTTGGCCAGCATCATGCCCAGCGTGGTTCCCAACACCACCCAGAGCCAGGCGCTGTACTGCGCCGCGAGCATGACGGTGGCGATCTGCGTCTTGTCGCCCATCTCGGCCAGGAAAAAGGCGATCACGGTGGTGCCAAAGACCCCCCAGCGCGCGTAGCGCTGCGGATCGTCGTCGTCATCGATGCGGTCGGGGATCAGCATCCAGGCCGCCATGGCCAAGAAAGACAAGCCCAGGATCCAGCGCAGCCAGACCGGTCCGAGCCAGCTTGTGACCCAGGCACCGACGGCGCCAGCCAGCGCGTGGTTGACCACCGTGGCCACGAAGATGCCGGCCACGATGGGCCCGGGGCGGCGGAATTTGAGGGTGAGGAGGAGGGCCAGGAGCTGGGTCTTGTCGCCCATCTCGGCCAGCGCGACCAGGCCGGTCGAGATCAGAAATGCTTCCACCTGGCGATTCTAGCCCCCTGATTCAGCAGGCCAGCCGTCCCGCCTTGGTGCACGCTTCGCACACTCTTGGAGCCGCTTGGCTCGATTTTTGCTTGAGATTGGTGCATTTCTTAAAATTCCTGGTTTTCGCACCAGACACAAGCAATCTATCTGGAGATCTCAACATGGATGCACTAAAGCAGGGCGCAGACGCCCTGTTCATTCTGCTCGGCGCCATCATGGTCCTGGCCATGCACGCGGGCTTTGCCTTCCTGGAGCTGGGCACGGTCCGGCGCAAGAACCAGGTCAATGCCCTGGTCAAGATCCTCGTGGACTTCTCGGTCTCGACCGTGGTCTATTTCATGGTGGGCTACGGTGTGGCCTATGGCACGAGCTTCCTGGTCGGGGCAGAAGAGCTCGTGGCCAAAAGCGGTTACGAACTGGTGAAGTTCTTCTTCCTGCTGACCTTCGCGGCCGCCATCCCCGCCATCATCTCGGGCGGCATTGCGGAACGGGCCAAGTTCTGGCCTCAGCTCATCGCCACCGCGGTCATCGTCGGCCTGGTCTACCCCGTCTTCGAGGGCATCGTCTGGAACCAGGGCCTGGGTGTGCAGGCCTGGATCAAGGCGACGACCGGCGCAGAGTTCCATGATTTCGCCGGCAGCATCGTGGTCCATGCGGTGGGTGGCTGGATTGCCTTGCCCGCCGTGCTGCTGCTGGGCGCGCGCTACAACCGCTACCGCAAGGACGGCGGGGTCTCCGCCCATCCGCCGTCGAGCATCCCCTTCCTGGCGCTCGGCGCCTGGATCCTGACGGTGGGCTGGTTCGGCTTCAACGTCATGAGCGCGCAGACCCTGGACAAGATTTCGGGTCTGGTGGCCGTCAACTCGCTCATGGCCATGGCCGGTGGCACCCTGGCCGCTCTGGCCCTGGGCAAGAACGATCCAGGCTTCGTCCACAACGGCCCGCTGGCCGGGCTGGTGGCCATCTGTGCCGGCTCCGACCTCGTGC
>CAMLNH010000201.1 GCA_946481355.1 uncultured Curvibacter sp. | reverse complement strand
TACTACGCGCGCCACGACGGCCTGGGCGAAGAGATCGCCAACGCCATTGAAGACCACTACAAGCCACGTTTCGCCGGCGACGAGCTGCCGCGCAACACCGTGGGCCTGGTCGTCGCCCTGGCCGACAAGCTGGAGACGCTGGTCGGCATGTTCGGCATCGGCAATCTGCCGACGGGCGACAAGGATCCGTTTGCCTTGCGTCGTCACGCCCTGGGCGTGATTCGGATGTTGAGCGAGCGGCAGTTGCCTATTGAGCTCAATGTCTTGCTGAAACTGGCGTTCCAAAGTTTTGAATCTGTGGCCATTACCCGAGAGTTGGCTGATAGCGGTGCGACGGCTGGCTCTGTGAGCTACTTTGATCTGGATACCCCCGGTAAGGTTGAAAGCTTCATTTATGACCGTCTCGCCGGCAGCCTGCGCGAGCAGGGCTACAGCGCACAGGAAGTGGACGCCGTTCTGGCCCTGCAGCCGCAGCGGCTCGGTGATGTGGCCCAGCGCCTGGCGGCCGTGCGCGCCTTTGCCGCGCTGCCCGAGGCGCCAGCCCTGGCGGCCGCCAACAAGCGGGTTGGCAACATCCTCAAGAAGGCCGCTGAAGTCGATGCCCATGTCAGCGAGGTGCTGCTCAAGGAGACCGCGGAGAAAAACCTCTACGCCGCCCTGAAGGACGTGGTGCCCCAGGCGAACCGGCAGTTCGAGGCCGGCGACTACACCGCCTCGCTCAAGACGTTGGCGGCGTTGCGCGCACCGGTGGACGCCTTCTTCGACGGCGTCATGGTCAACGCCGAAGAGCTGGACCTGCGCCTGAACCGCCAGGGCCTGCTCAAGACGCTGCACGACGCGATGAACCGCGTGGCCGATCTCTCGCGTCTGGCGGCCTGACCTATGCCCGCCACGCACACCATGAAGCTGGTCATCCTCGACCGCGACGGCACCATCAACGAGGACAGCGACGATTACGTCAAGTCCGAGGCCGAGTGGAAGCCGTTGCCCGGTGCGCTGGAAGCGATTGCCAGGCTCAACCACGCGGGCTGGCATGTGGTGGTTGCGTCCAACCAGTCAGGTCTGGGACGCGGTCTCTTTGATGTGGCCGCGCTCAACGCCATGCACGCCAAGATGCACAAGCTGCTGGCCACGGCGGGCGGGCGTGTCGAGGCCATCTTCTACTGCCCGCATGCGCCTGACCAGACCTGCCGCTGCCGCAAGCCCCTGTCGGGCCTGTTCGAGCAGATCGGTGAACGCTACGGCATCACGCTCAAGGGCGTGCCCACGGTCGGCGATTCGGCGCGCGACCTCGTCGCGGGTGCGACGGCCGGCTGCGAGCCGCACCTGGTGCTGACCGGCAAGAGCGCCAAGCTGCGCGGCCAGCCCCTGCCCGACAACTTCCCGGCCGGCACGCGGGTGCACGAGAACCTGCTGGCCTTTGCCGATCATCTGGTGTCGCGCGACGGCACCGCCTGAAGGAAACACGACCATGGCCCTGCTTCGTTCCATCGTTCATGCCCTGTGGATGCTGGTCACCGTCATCCCCTGGGGCATCATCATGGTGCTGGCCTCCATCCGCATCCGCGGCAACCCGCTGTACTGGATGGCCGCGCGCTGGCTGGGCTGGGCCGTCGATGGCGCGCGTTTGATCCTCGGCATCCAGGTACGCGTGAGCGGCATGGAGAACCTGCCCCAGGGCGAAACCAGCGCGGCCATCCTGCTGGTCAAGCACCAGTCCACTTTCGAAACCTTCCTCATGCCGACGCTGATGCCGCATCCGCTGGCCTATGTGTTCAAGAAGGAGCTGCTCTACGTGCCCTTCTTCGGCTGGGCCATGGGCCGGCTGGACATGATCCACATCGACCGCTCGCAGCGCACCGAGGCCTTTGCCAAGGTGGTGGCCCAGGGCAAGGAGCTGCTCGCGCGCGGGGTCTGGATCATCATGTTCCCCGAGGGCACGCGCATCCCGCGCGGCGAGAAGGGCACCTACAAGACCGGCGGCACACGCCTGGCGGTGGAGACCGGCGCGCCCGTGGTCCCGATCGCCGTGACGTCGGCCAAGTGCTGGCCGCGCAAGGCCTTCATCAAGCATCCCGGGGTGGTGGAGGTGTCCATTGGCAAGCCCATCCCCAGCGCCGGCCGCGAGCCGGCCGAGCTGATGCAGGAAGTCGAGGCCTGGATCGAGGCCGAGATGCGCCGCCTCGATCCCGACGCTTATCGCTGATCTCGCTAAGATCGGCGCATGCGCAGCTTTCTTCAGCTCGCCCTGGATCTCTTTGATGTGCCGGCTGCGGTGCAGGCTGAACCGCCCGCGCGGCGTCCCGACCCTGTCCCCGAACTGCACGGCCCGCAACGACCGGCCGAGCCCCTGCCCAGTGTGATGGCGCCCGCGCAGTTTGCGCATCCGCGGGCCAACCGTCAGACCCGCCTGTGCGATGCCCACGTGGCCTATGAATTCAAGCGCGGCAAGCGCCGTACCATCGGCATGCAGGTCGGGGCCGACGGCCTGGTGGTCAGTGCGCCGCGCTGGGTGCCGCTGTACGAGGTGGAAGCCGCGCTGCAGGAAAAAGCCGAGTGGATCGTGCGCAAGCTTGACGAGATGCGCGAGCGCGAGCAGCGCCTGGAGTCCACCCGCATCGAATGGCGCGACGGCGCGAGTTTCCCCTTTCTGGGTGAGACGGTCATCGTGGTGCTCGACCCCACGCACACCTACCGCGCCGTGGGCGGCGGCCTCAAGGCCAACAATGTGGAAGTGGTGCTGCACACCGATGCCCAGGCCCCCAACCTCACGCTCGAAGGCGTGCCGCGCCTGACGCTGCACATCGGCCTGCCGCAGAACGCCGAGCCGGCCCAGATCCGTGACGCTGTGCAGGCCTGGCTCATGCGCCAGGCCAAGCGCCTGTTCACGGAGCGGCTCAACCACTACGCGCCATTGCTGGGCGTGCAGTGGCGCAAGCTGTCGCTGAGCAGCGCAGGTACGCGCTGGGGTAGCGCCAGCGCCGACGGCGCCATCCGCCTGAACTGGCGCCTCATCCATTTCCGCCAGAACGTGATCGACTATGTGGTGGCGCATGAACTGAGCCATCTGCGCGTGATGGACCACAGCCCGCGCTTCTGGGACACGGTGCGCTCCGTCATGCCCGACTACCAGGCCCAGCGCGACCAGCTGCGCGACGACGCCATCCCGCGCTGGCATTGAGATGACGCTGGACCAGGACACGCTCACCAGTCTCGCCCTGGCCTTGGGTCTGGGCCTGCTGATCGGCGTCGAGCGCGAGCGGCGCAAGGGGCAGGGCCCGACGCGGCAGTTCGCTGGCGTGCGCAGCTTCACGCTGGTGGCCCTGCTGGGCGCGGTGCTGCAGTTGCTCGGGCAGGTCTGGCTCACGGCGGTGGCCGGGGCCCTGGTGGCGGCGCTGGTGGTGGTGGCCTACTGGCGGGACCGTTCGAACGATCCGGGCGTGACCACCGAGGTCGCGCTCTTTCTGACCTTCGTGCTGGGGGTGCTGGCGGTGCCGCACGCGGCCATCGCCGCGGGCGGCGGGGTGGTGGTGGCCGGTCTGCTGGCCGCGCGCGGGCCCCTTCAGCAGTTTGCCACCCATACCCTGAGCGAGCAGGAGCTGCGCAATGCGCTCATCCTGGCCGCTGCGGCCCTGGTGGTGCTGCCGCTGACGCCCGATGAGCCCATGGTCCTGCTGGCCGGCGTCAACCCGCGCCAACTCTGGAAGCTCGTGGTGCTGATCCTCGCGGTGCAGGCCGTGGGCGATGTGGCCTTGCGCCTCTTCGGCGCGCGCCTGGGCCTGGCGCTGTCGGGGCTGGTGTCCGGCTTCGTGTCCAGCACGGCCACCATCGCCACCATGGGCGCGCGCGCCCGGCAGCACCCGGAGTTGCGCACGGCCTGTCTGGCCGCGGCCTGGTTGTCTACAGTGTCCACCGCCCTGTTGCTCATGCTGCTGGCGCTCACGTTAGGCGGTGGGGCGCTGCCCACGCTGGCCCCGCTGCTCGGTGCCGCCTTGATCACGGCGCTGCTGCTGGGGCTGGGCGCCCTGCGGCGCAGTCCGTCGCCTCGCGAGGACGACCACGGCAAGCATCACGCCTTCAATCTGCACCAGGCCCTGGGCCTCGCGCTGCTTTTCACGGGCATTGCGGCTCTGGCGGCCTGGATGCAGGGCAACCTGGGCGTTGTGGCCACGCTGCTCACGGCGGCTGTTGCGGGGCTGGCTGACGCCCATGCGGCCTCGGCCGCGGCCATGGCGCTGGCCGTGCGTGGTGAGCTGGTGCCTGACATGCTGCAGCTGGCCGTGCTGCTGGCGTTCAGCAGCAACACGCTGAGCAAGATGGTTGCGGCCTGGGTGGCCGGTGGTGTCCGTTACGGCGCGCCGGTCAGCGCGGGCCTGCTGATCGTGGTCCTGGCTGCCTGGTCGCCCTGGCTCTGGCAGCGCTTCTGATCAGTGCTGGGTGCCGGTCTTGAACAGGGCGGCCACCACGTCGGACTGGGTGATCATGCCGACCACACGGTACTGCTCGTCCACCACGGGCATGTGGTGCAGGCCACCATCGGAGAACAGGCCCACAAGATCGACCATGGGCTGCTCGGGCCGGGCCGTGCGCACCCGTCGCGTCATGATGTCGGCCACGTAGCGCGCCGTATGCATTACCGGCATCTTGCGCGGGTCGGGAGCGGCCTGGGCCATGAAGAAGTCGTGCAGCGACACGATGCCGACCAGCGTGTGGTCTTCCGGGTCCATCACCGGCAGGGCCTTGACCTTGTGCCGCTCCAGGCGTGCCCAGGCCTCGTCGACTGAATCGCGCGGGCCGATCGAGATCACGTCGCGCGACATGATGTCGCGGCACAGCACCTCGCCGAACTGGCGCCGGCTGGCTTGCAACTGGGCGCGGGTGAGGATCTGCTCCAGATCGTCGGGCGTGATGTCCAGCAGTTCGCCCTGGCTGGCCAGGGCCGCGTCCAGATCAGCCTTGAGAAAGCCCAGGCGCGCGCTCGGCAGCGGGTCGGCCGTGCGGTGCGGATGCGGCTGGGGCGCGGGCTGGTGCGGGTAGCGCCGCCGCGTCAGGTTGTTGAAGAGCAGGGCGACGGCGAGCAGCAGTACGGAGTTGGCCGCCACGGGCCAGAGCGCGTAGCTGTAGCCCAGTTCGGCAATGGCCGGGCCGCCGACCACGGCTGTCAGCGCCACGGCCCCCCCGGGCGGGTGCAGACAGCGCAGCGCGAACATGGCGCCGATGGCCAGGGCACCGGCAGCGCCCGCGCCCAGGCCACCGTAGCCCAGGGTGTGGGCACAGAGCACGCCGATCAGTGCGGAGACC
>CAMLNH010000200.1 GCA_946481355.1 uncultured Curvibacter sp. | reverse complement strand
ATACAAGCCCCTCCTGCATGACCGTCCTCACCATCGTCTTCGCCGATCTGACCGGTAGCACCGGCCTGTTCGAGGCGCTGGGCAATACCCGGGCGGCCGAGGTGGTGACGCGTACCACGCACTGGATCGGCAAGCTCTTCCAGGCCCGCGGCGGCCGCGTCATCAAGTATCTGGGCGACGGGGTGCTCGCTTCCTTTGCCGACAACCAGGCCGCCGTGCTGGCCATGGTGGAAATGCAGCGCCTGCAGAAGGAGCGCGTCAGCGGCTACCCCGGTTCGACCAAGATGCAGATCAAGGTGGGCCTGGCGCGCGGCGAGGTGGTGGAACAAGACGGCGACTGCTTCGGGGACGCTGTCAACATGGCCTCGCGCCTGAGCGACCTCTCGGGCGCCGAGCAGATCTTCGCCTCCGAATCGGTGATCGACGCGCTGTGGAACGACGGCGAGATCAACTACCGTAACCTCGGCCCCATGGACGTGCGGGGCAAGAGCGAGCCCGTCATCATCTACCGCATCGACTGGCAGCGCGAAACCACCTCCGAGATCATGACCATGCAGGCCGGCCTGGACACGCTGGGCGCGCCCACCAGCCGCCTGCCCAGCACCATCGAGCTGACCTGGCGCGAACAGAATGTGCTGTTCGAGGCCATGGACATGCCGGTCTTCCTGGGCCGCGGCAACGACGCCCATTTCGCCGTGCTGGACCCGCGCGTCTCGCGCCTGCACGCGCGTCTGGACCGCCGGGGCGACCTCTTCGTGCTCTCCGACATCAGCAGCTACGGCACCTGGGTGCGCTTCGCCGGTTCCACCGCCGTGATCTCGCTGCGCCGCCAGGAGTGCGTGCTGCTCGACAAGGGTGAGATGTCCCTGGGCGCCTCCTTCGACGACCCGACGGCCCCGGTCGTCAGCTTCTGGTTCACCAACAAGAACGCCTGAACCGCGCCCACCGCCCGTCCCTGTCATGTCCCGCCGGGCCCTCCCCAAGCTGATCGAAGACCTGCGTGCCTACCAGGCCGAGCTGGAGGCGCAGAACAGCGCGCTGCAGTACAGCCGCATCGCGGCCGAAGGCGCCTCCGAACGCTTCGAGTCCCTGTTCTCCAACGTACCGCTGGCCCTGATGGTGGTCGACGAGGACGGCATGGTCGAGCAGAGCAATGCCATGGCACTGCGGCTCTTCCGCCCCAAGGAATCCGATCCGCCGCTCAACTTCCTGCTGCCGCTGGTCACCCCCGACCACGTGGAGCGCGTGCAGCATGCGCTGGACGAGGCCAAGATCCAGGGTCACAGCGATACCACCGAGGTGGTGTTCTCCAGCGGCCTGGAGGCGCGTTTCACGGGCGACCTGCACATCGCGCGCATCCAGTACTCGCACGACCGCGACCTCACGCACTTCATCTGCGCCGTCATCGACCAGGGCCCGCTGCTGACCGAGCGCCGTGCCCTGCAGGAGCGCCGCCGCGCCCTGCAGGAAAGCGCGCTGGCGCTGCAGCAGCGCAACGAGGAGTTGCGCCTGTCCGAGAACCGGCTGGCGGCCATCATCAACTCCTCGCTCGACGCCATCATCTGCGTCGACGGCGAACAGCGCATCACCGTCTTCAACCCCGCTGCGGCCGCCCTCTTCCAGTGCCCGCCCGAGCAGGCGCTCAAGACCTCGCTGGGCCGCTTCCTGCCCGAATCCATCGGCGCCATCGCCGCCACCCGCGTCTCCAGCCAGGCCATCCTCGGTGAGGTCAACGGCCGCACGGCCGACGGCCTGCCGCTGGCGCTGGAGGTCAGCGTCTCGCGCGAACGCCAGCCCGAGGGCGACGGCGACATCACCACCGTCTTTGCGCGCGACCTCACGGCACGCCGCCAGATGGAGGCCCAGCGCAACATCCTCGAAGCCCAGCTGCGCGAGGCCCACAAGATGCAGGCCATCGGCACCATGGCCGGCGGCATCGCGCACGACTTCAACAACATCCTCGGCGCCATCCTGGGCAACGTCACGCTGGCGCGCCAGGATGCACCGGCCGACTCGCCCGTGCAGGTCAGCCTGGCCGAGATCGAGAAGGCCGGCCGGCGCGGACGCGACCTGGTGCGCCAGATCCTCACCTTCAGCCGCAACGAGGCGCCCAAGCGCCACAGCGTGCATCTCGGCGACGTGGTGCAGGAATCGGTGCGCCTCATGAAGGTCACGCTGCCGCCCGCGGTGGACCTGCAGGTGCGCCTGCACGACACCCCCCCCGTGCTCGCCGACGCCACCCAGGTCGAGCAGGCTCTGATCAACCTCTGCACCAACGCCGTCCACGCCATCGGCGGTGTGCGCGGCACGGTCAGCATCTCGCTGGCCAGCTGCAGCCCCGCCATGCTCGAATGCCAGCGCCTGGGCCTGGCCGAAGGCCGCTACGTCACGCTGTCCGTGCGCGACAGCGGCAGCGGCATGGACCGTGAAACCCTGCAACGCATTTTCGAGCCCTTCTACACCACCAAGCCTGTGGGCCAGGGCACGGGCCTGGGCCTGGCCGTGGTGCATGGCGTGATGCGCACGCACCTGGGGGCGGTGGACGTGAGCAGCAGCCCGGGCCAGGGCAGCGAGTTCACGCTCTACTTCCCCGTGGCTGAGGACGACGTGGCCTCCATCCCCGCCGAGCCCGCGCGCCTGCAGACCGTCATGGGCTTCGGCCGTCACGTGATGTACGTCGACGACGACCAGGCCCTGGCCTTCCTCGTCGAACGCGTGCTCAGCCGGCGCGGCTTCAAGATCAGCATCTACACCGACCCGCGCGCCGCGCTGGCCGCGCTGCGCGAGCAGCAGGACTTCGACCTGCTGGTCACCGACTACAACATGCCCGGCTACAGCGGCGTGGACCTGCTCAAGGAAGCGCGCCAGATCCGTCCCCAGCTGCCCATGGCCCTGGCCTCGGGCTACATCACGCCCGAGATCGAGGCCAATGCGCTGGCCGCCGGTGCGCGCGCACTGATCCACAAGCCCAACGACGTCTCCGAGCTGTGCGACACGGTGCAGCGCCTGATCCAGGGCGACAAGAAGTCCTGAAATCATGTTCCCGGCCCTGCCCTGCCTGCACGCAGACGAGGCCCTGCTCGTGCTGGACAAACCCGCGGGCCTGCTCTCCGTGCCCGGCCGTGACATCGTCAATCAGGACTGCGCCAGCGCACGCGCCCAGGCGCAGTGGCCGGATGCCCTCGTCGTGCACCGGCTCGACATGGCCACTTCGGGCCTGCTGCTCATGGCGCGCGGCGCAGCCATGCGACGGGAACTGGGCATGGCCTTCGAGTGGCGCCGCGTCTACAAGCGCTACATCGCCATCGTCGCCGGCCATGTGGCGCAGGACAGCGGCGAGATCCACCAGCCCCTGCGCACCGACTGGCCGAATCGTCCGCGCCAGATCGTCACGCCCGACGGCCGGCCCAGCCACACGCGCTGGCGTGTGCTCGCGCGCGAGACCGATGCGCAAGGCCGGCCGCAGACCCGGCTGGAGCTCGAACCCGTGACGGGACGCACCCACCAGCTGCGCGTGCACCTGCAACACATCGGTCACCCCATGCTCGGCGACCCGCTCTATGCCGACGCTGACGTACAGGCTCGCAGCCCGCGCCTGCTGCTGCACGCCAGCGAGCTGGCGCTCACGCACCCCGTCAGCGGCGCAGCGCTGCACTGGCACAGCCCGCCCCCTTTCTGAGGAGACTTCCATGACCGCCCCTCACCTCACCATCCTCACCGGCGCCTCGCGCGGCATGGGTCTGGCGATGGCGCAGCAACTGCTGCAGGCCGGCCAGGCCCTGGTCTGCATCTCGCGCCGCGAGAATACGGCGCTTGCCACGCAGGCTCGCCAGACCGGCGCCACGCTCGAACAATGGCCGCTGGACCTGGCGAACAGCGGCGAGGTTGCGGCCCGGCTGCAACAGTGGCTAAGTCAGGCTGGCGCCCGCTACGCCAGCGCCACACTGATCAACAACGCCGGCGTGATCCCCGCCATCGCGCCGCTCTCGGCGCTGAGCGCCGAGGACATTGCACAAGCCCTGCGCGTGGATCTCGAAGCGCCCATGGCACTTACCGCGGCCTTTCTGGCTGCCACCGAAAACTGGCAGGTGCCGCGCAAGGTGCTCAACATCTCCTCGGGCCTGGGCCGTCGGCCCATGGCCTCGCAGGCCGTGTACTGCGCGGCCAAGGCCGGCATGGACCTGTACACCCGTTGCGTCGCACTGGAAGAAGCACTCAAGCCCCATGGTGCCCGGGTCTGCTCTTTGGCCCCTGGCGTGATCGACACCGAGATGCAGACCCAGCTGCGCGGCGCCGATGCCGCGACCTTCCCCGACCGCGCGCGCTTCGAGCAGCTCAAACGCGGCGGCCAGCTCGACAGCCCCGAGGCCGCGGCCCGCAAGGTGCTGGCCTTTCTGCAGCGTGCAGACTTCGGCAGCGAGCCCGTGGCCGACGTGCGCGGCTAGGTCGGCATGCGCTCGAAAGACGGCACAGCAGGATCGACGACGTCCCAGGCCAGTCCGCGCACGCGGTAGGTCAGCGCCTGTGGCGTGAAGCGATCCGGTGCATCCAGACTGGCCGCCGGCACGGCGATCAGGTCCGGCATCGCGGCAAAGCGCAGGAAGGTCGGGGTGCCGCACACCGGGCAGAAGGCGTGGATCTTCGCGTTGCCGCTGTCCCCCGCGACCTCCCAGTGCGTCACCTCGCCGGTGATCGTCATCTCCGCGCGCGCGGGGAAGGTCAGCCAGGAGCCGTGCCCGGTGCCGCTGCGCCGCTGGCAGTCGCGGCACTGGCAATGGTTCTGGAAGACGGGCGCGTGCTGGGTGCTGTAGCGGACCGCGCCGCAGGCGCAGCCGCCGGAGTAGGGCTGGTTCATAAAGACTCCCGGTTCGGTGGGTTTCGATTCATGCGCGGGCGGTGGCCTCACGATGCAGGCGCACGATGTCTTCGGTCGTGATCTGGTCGCCCAGCGCCATGTACGCCTTCACCATGTCCTCGCGCACCTGTGGTGCACGGGAACGGTCGGCCGCAAGCAAGGCGGCGTGCAATTTGTCGGCCGTGAGGTCCGCGCAGTAGGCGCGGGTGATGGGTTGCTGTCGCCAGGACTCGCTCAAAGCGCCGCCATCCATGGCATCGAAACCGGTGTCTTCGACCAGCGACATGACGACTTCCTTGGCCGCCCGGTCGTCCCCCGCCACCGGGAGCGCAATGCGTCCTTCGTCCCCTTTGCGCAGCCCCTTGGCAGCCAGGGAGACGGCCAGGATGTTGTTCCAGGCCTTGATCACAGGATGACCGATCTGCTCGGAGACCCACAGGCTCTCGACCTGGCCATCGTCAATGGC